>CAYMHN010000377.1:0-4194 GCA_964390235.1 uncultured Candidatus Competibacteraceae bacterium | reverse complement strand
GCGTGGCGGGTTTTGAATTGAATCGCTATTAAATATTCAAGTGAAAATCCGCTCGCTCCTCTCCTTGGGGAGGATAATAATGAAGCCGATAATCACGATGAATAGATTATGCATAGAATAAAATTAAACGGACATCCCTAAGTTGTCAAGCTATGTCTGGTAACTGAGCAGGGTGATCGTGCTATGTTGATACCCATGGCGTACGCATGAAAATGGCGCTGGTTGATCGTGGCGCGTGTCGAGCTGGCCAACGCGCGAACCAGCGCGTAGGGTAGCGGGCTTTTCCCGCTCCCCGAGGCTCCCGATGATGAATCCAGCGCTGTGTCGCTCGTTGCAAGCCCTGATCTGGTTCAATTGGAACGGACACCCGAATCAGCCCCATACCGGGGGAACTGGAGGGTGTCATGAGCACACGAGCAAGACGGCGGTACAGCGAAGAGTTCAAACGCGAGGCGGTACGTTTGGTGACTGAGCAAGGGTATCCGCAGCAACAGGTCGCCCGCAATCCGGGCATTGACCGGAGCTTGGTTGGTCGTTGGCGGCGGGAGTTTGCCGAGGGTTCGGGGCCGGCCGCGAAGGTGGTGCCCGGTGGTGGTGAGCAGGAGGAGTTGCGGCGGCTTCGTGGCGAGGTTCGCCAGCTGCGCATGGAGCGGGATATCCTGAAAAAGGCGCTGGCCTGCGCGGCCCGACCTTCTTCGCCAAGGAATCGAACCGGGGTACGCGTTCATCGAGGTGGAGAAGGCGCACTCTCCGGTAACGGAGCTGTGCCGGGTGCTGGAGGTCAGCCGCAGTGGGTACTATGCGTGGCGCCAGCGGGAACCGGACTCGGCCCGCCAGGACAAACTGGTCCGGACGGTCCGCCGCGCGGTCAAGGCGATTCATCAGCAGAAACGGGGCAGCTACCGCGCGGCGGACCGCAGCAACCGCCTCCACCGCGCGGCGGACCGTTCGACTCCGGGGTATCTCACCCCGCAGGAACAACAGCGTGCGGTTGCTGCTTAATTCCGTGTCCGTTTTCACTTGACCAGAACACATCGAAGTGGTGCTGGATACGCTTGCGCACGGTTCGAGCCCGGAGGAAATTCACCTCCAGCATCCTCACCTGTCGCTGGCGCAGATTCATGCCGCGCTGACCTACTATTACGATCATCAAGAGACGCTGGATCAGGCCATCGAGCAGCGATTGCAGCGAATCGACGCACTGGCGGCGCAAGCCGGGGATTCGCCGGTGAGGCGACGGTTGCGGATGCATGGCAAACGCCCGTGAGTATCAATCTCTACATGGAAAAGAACAGCGCTAAACTAGCCTCCTCAACACAGCCGAACGAGGAATCGACATGCAGATTGCGGGACGAACCTTTCTGGTCAGCGGTGGCGGTTCCGGCCTAGGCCGGGCCACGGCGGAGATGCTGATTGCTGGCGGTGGCCGGGTGGTGATCGCCGATCTCAAGCAGGCCGAGCCGCTGGACGGCGCGCGGTTCGTCGAAACCGATGTCAGCGACGAGCAGCAGGTGCAGGCGGCGGTGGATGCGGCCGTGGAACGCGGCGGTGGGTTGCACGGGCTGATCAACTGCGCTGGCGTCGCGCCGATCGGCAAGGTGCTGAACCGGGACGGCACACCCCACGACGCGACCCTGTTTCGCAAGACCCTGGAGATCAACCTGATCGGCAGCTTCAATCTGATCCGTCTCGGCGCGGCGGCCATGGCGCGCAACCAACCGGACGCCGAGGGCGAGCGCGGGGTGATCGTCAACACGGCCTCGGTGGCCGCCTTCGAGGGCCAGATCGGCCAGGCCGCCTATTCGGCCAGCAAGAGCGGGGTGGTGGGCATGACCCTGCCTATCGCCCGCGAGCTGGCCCGCCACGGCATCCGGGTGATGAGCATCGCACCGGGCATCTTCGAGACCCCGATGATGGCCGGCATGCCGCCCGAGGTGCGGGAGTCCCTGGGCCGCCAGGTACCGTTCCCGTCGCGCATGGGGCGGCCGACGGAATACGCCGCCCTGGTCCGCCACATCCTCGAGAACACCATGCTCAACGGCGAGACCATCCGCCTCGACGGGGCCATCCGGATGGGTGCGAAATGAGCCGCCGCACCGAGCGCTTCGAGCTACCCCTGGTGACCCCCGGCAACCGCCGCCAACTGACCGTGCACCGCTACGGCTCGGGTCGGCCCAAGGCCTATCTGCACGCCGCCCTGCACGCCGACGAATGGCCCGGCCTGCTGGCCTTGCAGCATTTGCTGGCCCGGCTCGACCAGGGCGCTGACGCCGTGCTCGGCGAGATCGTGATCGTGCCGTATGCCAATCCGGTCGGTCTGGGCCAGTTCCTGAACGGTTATGTCCTGGGGCGTTACGACTTCGACGTCACCGGCAATTTCAACCGCTCGGTGCCGCCGTTCGGCGAGCGACTGGTCGAACTGCTGGCCGACCAGCTGGGCGATGATCCACAGGCCAACGCCGAGCTGATCCGCACGGCCCTGCGCGAAGCGGTGCCCGGACTGCGCCCGCAGCGCGAGGCCGAGGCGCTCAAGGCCCTGCTGCTCAGCCATTCCATCGACGCCGACTACGTGTTCGACATCCACTGCGACCACGAGGCCTTGCTGCATATCTACGCCCCGCGCGATCAGGACGGGATCGCCGGACAACTGGCCGCCGACCTGGACTGCGCGGTGCTGCTGCTGGAGGACGACCCTGGCGGCGACGCCTACGACCAGGCCAATAGCAGCCCCTGGCGGGTGTTGCGCGAGCGCTACGGGGAGCGAGTGCCATGGGCTTGCTTCGCCTGCACCGTGGAGCTGCGCGGCCAGAGCGAGGTGGACGATGGCCTGGCGGCCCGCGATGCCGCCGGCCTGTATCGCTTCCTGCAACGGAGTGGGGTAATCGCCGGCGAACCGGGACCGCTGCCCGACCCGACCGGCATGACCGTGCCGCTGGAAGCGGTGGATGTACTGCGCTCGCCCGGCGCCGGCCTGCTGGCCTATCGGCATGGTCTGGGTGACAAGGTACAGGCCGGCGAGATCATCGCCGAGCTGGTCGATCTGGAAAGCGTGAACCAACGTACCCCGATCCGGGCCAACACCAGCGGCATGCTGTTCACCCGGGTACGGGACAAGCTGGTGCGGCCCGGCCAGGGCATCGCCAAGATCGCCGGCTCGACGCCGCTGGATTACCGCAAGGCCGGGACGCTGTTGCAGGATTGAGGGGCGCTCAGTCCCGCTCACCTCCCCAGCCGCGGCCATGGTGCCGACCCATGCGCCGCTCCATCATGCGCTCGGCCCTGGCTTGCTGCTCGGGGGTCAGCACCTCGCGGATGGACTGCATCATCAGGGCACGCTCGACGATCATTTCGGCCGTCAGATCGCCCTGAGCCTCGGCCAGCGAGCGGACGGTCGGCTCGTCGGCCGTGCCACCGCGCATCAGCTCATGCAAGGCCTGGCGGTTCTCGCGCATCGCCCGGCGGTGTTCCTGCATGGCTGGCCGGTTCTGCTCGATGATCGCCTGTATGGAGGCCCGCTGCTCCTCGTCCAGTTCCAGCCGCTCGGCCATGCGTTCCATCATCCGCTCCATGCGCGGGCCTTCCCCACCGCGCCAGCCGCCGCCCTTGTGGGCCAGGGCGGTACCGCCCGCGGCGATCAGGCCGGCGCTGAGCAGGGTGACCAGGAGTATCTTGCGTTTCATATCGTGATCCTCAGTGTTATGGATTCGTGGCTGCACCGTGATTGGTATCACCGTGGAGCCAGTGTAGGCCGGTGTCATGTCAAGGTGGGTCAAGGCTGTGTAAAGTTAGGTAAAGATCGCCGTTGGAGACACCGATGAACCCTATACTGCTGGCCGATGACGACGAGGAATTGTGTGGCCTGCTGCAAGACTACCTGAGCGATGAAGGTTTCGACATCACCTGCGTGCATGACGGGCAGGCCGCCTTGCAAGCCGTGCTGGCGACCGGCTTCGAGGCGCTGATCCTGGACGTGATGATGCCGCGGCTGAACGGTTTCGACGTGTTGCGCGAACTGCGCGCCCGGGCCGTGACCCTACCGGTGCTGATGCTGACCGCGCGCGGCGAGGACATCGATCGCATCGTCGGTCTGGAGCTGGGCGCCGACGATTATCTGCCCAAGCCGTTCAATCCGCGCGAGCTGGTCGCCCGGCTGCGCGCCATTCTGCGTCGCGGCGCGCTGCCGGCGGCGGTGCT
>CAYMHN010000376.1:0-4198 GCA_964390235.1 uncultured Candidatus Competibacteraceae bacterium | reverse complement strand
CGCGCATCGGCGCGGGTGCGGATACCCCGATACCTAAGGCTTTCCTCGATGATAGCCGCGATCGACCGGCGCTGGCGCGCGGCCGTTTCCTTGAGCGCCTGGTGCATCTCGTCATCGAGTGAAATGGTCAATCGGCCCATGGTGCCTTTCCATCGTATTACATGGATGCAAGCACAATAGCACCAATACACCACTTGTAACAAGTTTAGCCGCTTCTTTCGCCGCGACATCTCGAAGGCGACCGGATCTCTTGCTTGGCGCGCGTTGCCCGACCGGTTCAAGAAGTAGGGAAGCGACGCTACCCTACGGCGCCATCTCGTTGGTCGAGGTGATCCAGGTACCGGCATCGTTCAGCCCCAGGGGGACGCCGTCCATGGGCGAGGGCATGATGGTGGCGTGGCGATTGCCGTTCCTGATTTCATCCCGATCGCGCAGTTCGAAATGCAGATGCGGGGCCATCGAGCGGCCGGTGTGGTCCATTTCTCCGATCCGGGTGCCCTGGTCGACCCACATGCCGACACTGACCGGAATCAGGTCCGGTCCCCGCAGGTGCAGATAGCGGGTCTGGTAGCGGACTTCGTAGTCGTCGCCGCCGAACAGCTTGATCAGCAGGTTCAGCAGCAGATCCGCGTCGGTGTAGTGATTGATCCGCACCCGGTTTGCGGTCCCGGAAGTATCGTTGTCGCTGATGTTCGCGGTGACGTTCGCGACGATGCCCTGGAACACCGAGAGCACGGGTATGCCGAAAGTGAGAGCGGAGCGTGCGAAATCGACCGCGAACGCCGCGGAACCGCAATGGGTGGGCGCTTGGTTGTAATACAGACCGCCGGTCAGCAAACCGCCGGCGGCGCAGGAAGTCCCCGCCGGCCAAGGCGCTTTGATCTCCAGGGTCAGCGCATTGCTGGTGGTGAATTCCGTGGCGCAGCCCTGGAAAAAGGACTCGATGTCGCCGCCCGCGATGTTGCCGACCGCTCCGGAGACGCCTTCGGCAACCATGCCGCCCCATTCCCACAGGTCGTTGAAACTGCCGAACAGCAGATACAAGGAGGAATGGCGCCGGTTGATGAAGCAGCCGTGGACGGGCAAGCGATAGCCATCGCCGAATTTTTCCAACACACCCGCGCGGAGTGATTTTTCCGAGGCCTTGAACACCTTGATCAGCGATTCCACGGCAGGTCCGGGATCGACGAAGGCGGGTTCACCGTAGGGCGTGCCAACCCTGAACACGGTTCGCGAGGCCAGCGCGTGCAGCTGGTCGTAATCACGGAAATCAATGATCCGGCTCAATTCGTCGGCCAGCTGCTGCGGGTCGGGTCGCCCCCACCGGATGCCGTGTTCGAGCCGCTGTGCATAGGCCCTGGCCAGCAGATGAATACCGGAATAGTCTTCTTCATCAATGGCTTGGGACAGTGCTTCGCGATAGCTTGTCAGGGCGATTCGCTTGTGCCCGGTACGCTCCGCCATGCGGGCGATTTCGAAATACAGTTCAGCCAGGGCGGTTTCCCCGGCATGGTTCCCGGCCAGTCGGGCGCAATCCTTGAGGGCGGCTTCGAAGTGCCCGGTTCGGGCCTGCAAGGTGGCTCTGGTGTCCAGGGCCCGGGCGGCCCAGCTGCACCCGTTGAATTTCCTGGTCGAGAACCGCCGGATGATCGCCTCGGCCCGCTCCACGACCTGATCGCGGTCGGCCGCCAGCACGCAGTTGTCCAGTTGCCAGTGCAGCCAGGCCGGCAGCAGGGGCGAACGCGGGTGGTCGGCGACGAGCTTGTCGAGTTCGCGGGTGGCTTGCTCGGGCAATTGCCGGTGTCGAAAGTGCCTGACCAGACGCGAGGATGTCTGGAGTTGCAACAACAAATCGTTACGCGATCTTCCGGGCATCGGTCCACCTCTGGTTCTGATCCATACGGGTAAAGGTAGACCCGCGGACGGCTTCATGCCACCTGGATAGTATCAATACCCCATGCGTAACAAGCGGGTAAGGCACGTACCACGCACCAGACCGCGCCCGCCTCACCCCACCCGCCGATGCAGCCGGCGGTCCAGGTGCAGCAGCAGCGCGCTGATGAACACCGCCACCAGCGCCAGCATCAGGATCACCGCCATCATGGTCGGCACGTCCAGGGTGCCGATGGCGTTCATCACCAGATAGCCCAGGCCGCGCTGGGAGGCGAACATTTCGCCGATCAGCACCCCCAGCAGGGTCAGCGAGAACCCGACCCGCAGCCCGGACACCAGTTCGGGGATGGCCGCCGGCACGATCACGGTGCCGATCAGTTGGGCGCGGGACAAGCGCAACACCCGGGCGGTCTTGAAATACACCGGGGCGATGGCGCGCACCGCCCCCAGGGTGAAGATCGCCACCGGGATGATGCCGTGGATGGCGCCGAACGCCACCTTGGCCGGCATCCCCAGGCCGAAGATCAGCAGGATCAGCGGATACAGGGTGATCTTGGGCAGCGAATACAGCGACACCAGAATCGGCTCGGCCACCTCGCCCGACAGCCGGTGCAGACCCAGCACCAGGCCGATCGAGATACCGCCCAGCACGGCGATCAGCAGCGCGTAGCCCAGGGCCGCGAAGGTCTCGAAGAAATGCGGCCAGAAGCGCGGCGAGGTCAGCATCTCCCAGGCCCGCGCCGCCGTGACCCCGGGTGCGGCGATGGCAATGTCGCCGGCCCACCAGTGCAGCAGCTGCCAGACGACCACCAGGGCGGCGGCGAACAGCAGGGTATCGAACAGTTGGCGCATGGCCTCAGTAGCCGCGTCGGCGCATGATCCGCTGCTCCCAGAGGTAGAAGACCGCGTTGACGATGGTCACCAGGGTGATGATGAACAGCATCAGGGCGTACATGGTGCGGTTGTCGAAGTTGTTGAAGGCATAGGCGATCGAGTAGCCCAGCCCGGAGGTGGACATGATGAATTCGGCGGCGATCACGCCGATGAAGGCGTAGGCGATCGCCAGCTTGACCCCGGTGAACAGGTGCGGGGCCGCGCTCGGCAGCTTGATCAGCAGGGCGGTGCGCAGCGCGCCCAGACCGGTGATCCGGGCGGTCTTGAGCAGTACCCGCGGGATCCGGTCCAGTCCGTTCAGGGTGTTGATCAGCATCGCCACCACCCCGAACAGAAAGCCGATCAGGATGATGGGCAGCGGCCCCAGGCCGAAGATCACGATCAGCAGCGGATAGAAGGCGAAGAACGGGATGGCGTAATAGGTGGCCAGAAACGGGTCCACCGCCCGGCGCAGCCGCGGCACCGCGTGCAGGGCCACGCCCAGCACGAAACCGCCGACCACGGCGGCCACGAAGGCGGCCAGCACATTGCCCAGGGTTTCGGTGATGTCGCCGGTGATGCGGCCGGAGACCAGCAGCCGCCACAGATGCGTGGCCATCTCGCTGGGCGGGATCATGGTCAGGCGATGGATCACGCCGAAGCGGCACAGACCTTCCAGCAGCAGCACCAGCGCCACGATCACCAGCAGGCGCAGCCAGCCGGCCCGGCTCACGCCGTGGCCCCGGTCGCCATGCGGATCGCCTTTTGCGACTCCTCCCGCAGCAGCCGCCAGAGCCGCCCGGTGATATGGCCGAAGGCCTCCTCGGACGCGATCCGGGAATCCCGCTCGCGCGGCCAGCCGGTCTCGATCTCCTCGATCAGCCGCCCCGGCCGGGCCGACATCACCCCGATCCGATCCGACAGCATGGCCGCCTCGTCCAGGGCATGGGTGATCAGCAGCACCGTGGCGCCGGTCTCGCGCCACAGCTTCAGCAGTTCGTCACCCATCAGCAGCCGAGTCTGGGCGTCCAGCGCGCCGAACGGCTCGTCCAGCAGGATCAGCCGCGGCTGCATCACCAGGGTACGGGCGATGCAGACCCGCTGGCGCATCCCGCCGGATAGCTGGGCCGGATAGGCCTTGGCGAAATCCATCAAACCCATGAAGTTCAGGGCGTAGGCCACCCGGCGCTGGACCTCGGCCTTGTCGATGCCGGCCCGGCGCAGGCCGAAGGCGATATTGTCCCACACGTTCAGCCAGGGAAAGGCGGCGTCTTCCTGGAACACCACCCCGATCCCGGGCGGCACCTTGCCGGCCACCGGCCGGCCCTCGAAGCTGATGTTCCCCGCGCTGGGGGCGGACAGGCCGGCCAGCACGTCGAGCAGGGTCGATTTGCCGCAGCCGGAGGGGCCGATGAAGGCCGTCACGCGCCGG
>CAYMHN010000375.1:0-4199 GCA_964390235.1 uncultured Candidatus Competibacteraceae bacterium | reverse complement strand
CCGCGATCATCTTGCTGATCAGGATCAACAGCGGCGGCAGCATCGGTAGGATATGACGGGCGCTGGCGTAGTGAACGTTGCTGATCACGACCGCGAACGGCACGAGCATTGTCAGGACAAAAAGCATCTTTGTTCGCTGCTCTCGATGAAACAGAAGACCGCCACAATACAGCAGCGCGACGATCGCTAGCGCAGCCATAGGTAAACCGAGAGCACTATAGATTGGGACCAGGACTATATGCCCGCGCGAACGGTCAATGTCAGAGCCAGTCACCGTGTTGAAGGCGTTGTCCATCACAAAGCCTTCGAAAAACTCACAGGATGCCAAGACCAAGGGAGGATTCGCGACTACGAAAGCGACAGCCGAAACCAAGAGCCCCAGCAACAGATTTACATGTCGGAGCGGATGTGGCGCCAGCACATGCGCCACCACCAGGCCCAGGATCGCGATCCCCCCGACATACTTGGTCGCCGCAGCCAAGCCGGCAAAGATCCCGGCCAGCAGATACCATCGCCGGCTGCCGCCATGGAGGACGCAGGTGGCCATGCCGTACGAGGCCAGCATCCAGAACAGCATCGGAACATCGACGGTTGCGAAATGCGCCAGTTCCACGAACCCGACCGTCAGGGCCAGGAGCAGGGCGGCCAGCAGGGCTGCAAGGCGGTCGAACAACTGTCGGGTGATGAAGAACAGGAGCGCCACGCAACCGGCGCCCATGACGGCCGAGAGCGCTCGCGCGGCCAGCCAGGCTGCGGACTTCTGCGCCGGTTCTGGCAGGGACAGGAGCTTTGCCGCCAGGTACGCCGGCACCATCACCACCGACGTCAGGTAGTAATGAAGTGATCCATACAAGAATGAATGTGGATTCAAGGACGACTCTCGCAGCATTTGGACAGCCCGGCCGTTCAGCTCGTCCGGGTGCCAGCTGTCGGGAAGGCCGAACCCGATGGACCACAAGTTCAGGCCGAGGCCCAGCGCCAGGATGGCCAGCAACCAGCGGTGCGCGTCACGATCTGTCATGCTGGATCCTGGTGAAGCCTGACCGGGCCGAAGCCGGGAGGCGCCTCCTGTGCCACACCATCACGCCCCGTCCGGTCGTTCCAGTCCTGGATGGGGATAAGTCGCACCGCCATGGCTCGCAGCTGCCGGGGCGGATTGACGGCGACGGGGCAATGTACGTAGCGCAATAATGGCAGGTCTGTGTGCTGATCGGTGCAGCAGGCGATCATGCGCGGACCCGGCCCCCGACGAGCAGCGCCCGCACGCGTGCGCCCAGGGCTCTACGAAATCGGTGTGCATGCCATGCGCTGGCGGCACGAATTGCGAGAGCTTGCGCTCGATCCCCCGGGCTTTCTCCGAGCTGGACCAGCACCGCGCATGACATCCCGGGACCGCCCGGCTCTCTCACCAGCATGATCGCATCCTCCCGCCCTTTGGCTGGGGCCGCCGAACTCCAGCCCGGTGCCCGAAGAATCGTCGATCGCTGCGCCACGGGGCTGGCCTGACCGATGCTCTGGGCACGGGCTCTCGCCCGGGCCCCTCTTGACGATCGCCTGGAGGATGGCAGATGCGCATCCTGCTTGAAAGGGCGGCATCGGCGTTGAGGTTGACCATCGCCCACCAGCAGCTCATCGGGTCACGCGCTCCAACGCCCTCCCCGACCGCGGCAGGGGCGCGGTCGATCGATCCGGGTGGTTATGCGATTTCCGCTCAGGTGAGGGGCATCGCAGGCCGTCGCGTCGTTCCGCCCAGCCGGGTGCCCCAGTCCTCGATGGGAATCCCAAGGCGAGCCGCCGCTGCCCGCAGCTGCCGCGTTGGGTTGACCGCCACGGGCCGGTCCACGCTCCGTAGCAGCGGCAGGTCGGAGTGGTGGTCGGTGTACAACACGGTGGCCGAGCGGCAGCCCAGACTCTGGAGGTAGTCTTGAGCACACCGGAGCTTCTGCACGCCGTAGCAGTTCGCGCCCTCGAGCTCGCCGGTGAGCCGGCCTTGGCCGTCAACCACGGCGCGGGTGCAGATCACCGCATCCAGGCCAAGCCGCGCACCTAGTGGCTCAGCGTAGAAATGCAGACTGGCAGTGACCAGGACAAGATGGTGTCCCGCCGCTCGGTGCACGCTGATCGCCTCGAGCGCGCCGGGTCGAAGCCCATGGCGGCACATGCGGTCGAGGAATTGCTCGGTCCACCCTGCCAGGCTCCGGACCTCCATGCCGCCCAGGACGGCTCGCAGAAAGGTGACTTTCAACCAGCTATTGTCGCGCAGGCGGGCGAAGTACAATGCTACTGCGAACGGCAGTGTCGCGGCACGCCGCAGTCGTCTCGGATGCCGGGCGAGAAACCCGAGCAGATAGGCCAGATAGGTGTCGCGCCGCGTGATCGTGCCGTCGAGGTCGAACAGCGCCACCTTGGGGCCGGTCTCTTCCGAGCGTCCGGCAGCCGGAGGTGTCGCCCCGCGCTGCTGCGCGCCCGTTGGTGCCGCGCGTGGTTGGATCACCTGGGTGGCATCCGCGCACCGCATCACGCCGCGAAGGTGAAGCTGCGATTGATCGCAAAGTTGACCGGCACGATGACGCCGATCGTGATCGCCTGGCTCGCCAGGTAGAACATGCCCAGACCGCTCGACAGGGCCCAGAAGAGGCCCGTGTTGAGCGCGAGCGTCGCCATGGTCACCATGAGGTATCGCGGCAGGTACAAGAGATGACCGCGTACGCGGGCGAACACGAAGCGGTGTTGCAAAGCGTAGTTGACGGCCACCGCACAGGCAAAGCCGATGGCTGAAGCCAGGGTCTCGTTGACGTTCGCGACTTCGACCAGCAGGGTGAGCACAACCAGGAGCGTCGCGGCGGCGGCGCCGCCCGAGAGGCCGTATCTGACGACCTGTGTCAACGGGATGTCGTGCCAGAACGGGTGCAACCCTGGTCGACTCCTCAATGGGGCGCGATGGCGCGATGTTCTACGAGCACATGGAGCCACGGCAGATCGACAAAGAACAGCACCACGATCAGCACGCCAAGAGCGGCCACGTAAGCGACGAACGGCCATTCGCGGTACAGCTTCTCCGGACTTTGCGCGACCGACTGCGCCCGCATGCCGATGATCAGGTACCAGGTGAACAGCAGGGCCAGGAAGGGCATGCTCAGCAGGAACTCGATCCGATATTTGATCAGGAACACACCGAGAAAGAACGCCGAGACGAGCGCGTAGAAGAACGCCGAGGCCAGCAGGCTCTGCTCGGTGTAGTAACGGAACGATCGACGGTAGCGGCTGGCCAGATCGGGATCGGCAATGAACCGGTACTCGGCATAACGCTTGATCGCCATCAGGTAAGCGCCGCCCATCCAGTACGCTAGCAGGACACTGGACGGAGGCAGCACGCCATCGACGATCGCGCTCCAGCCCAACAAGAAGCGCAGCGGATTGTTGACCGATTCCGACAGGACGTCGAGATATTGGCGATCCTTGGTGCGCAGCGGCCGCACATTGTACACCAGACCCATGAGCAACAGGGTCAGGGAAAACAACAGGAAGTTATGTGAAATCCAGCTCGCGATCGACAGTCCGGACCCCGCCAGCGCGACCCATTGTGCATAGACCAGGGAAGCCGACAGACGGCCGGCGGCCGGCGGCCGATGCTGCTTGACCGGATGATGGCGGTCGAACGCGGCATCGAGCCACTCGTTGATGGTGTAGTTTGCCGAAACGATCAGACAGGCGCTCGCAAGGCCCATCAGAAGGTTGATCACCTCAGTTGCGAGCGCCTCCTCGGCGAGAACCAACGCCAGTCCGGCGCCGGGCAGCATGAAGATGTTCTTGAACCAATGGTCGGGCCGGGCGATCGCCACCAGATCCGAGAGCGTGGACGCGCGCCCACCGGCCGCCGCGGTACTGCCCGTAGGGTTGATCAAGGTATTCTCCGCGGGGTGCCGGGCCAAGCTTCCACCAATGCAACGGGCGGAGAAGTGGTACGTGATGGCGATGACGGGTGTCAATGCTTGGTCTACAGCTCCTATCAACCTTTTGGCGATCTGGTTTTATCCAATGAATGCTCTAGATTGCCAATCAGGGCGCGGGGCCCATCTGCAGTTCCGGCGGCGTGGTCCGGGGGCCGCCGACCGCCTTTTCTCACCGCCGTGTTGGGGTAGGCTCGGGCGATGACGCGGCAGCACCTCGAGCGCCATCAGGTCTGGCTCTACCTCGCT
>CAYMHN010000374.1:0-4206 GCA_964390235.1 uncultured Candidatus Competibacteraceae bacterium | reverse complement strand
CGAGTGGCGTGCGCTACCGTTGCGAGGGCGCCGGGTTCACCGGCGAGCTGCAGGTCGGTCTCGACGCTGGCCGCCAGGCGGACGAGGTCGTCTGGTCACGGGAGGGTCGGCAGCGGCGTTTGCCCGCCGGTGAGGTGGAGGTATATCCGCTGAGCGGTTCCGCAATCTCTGGGAGCACAGCCGGGGTTTTGCAAGAGGCTCAATATGCAAGGATAATAGTCGATCAATCGAAAACCTTCCCCGGATTGAGTATGCCGTTGGGGTCGAAGGTTCGCCGAATAGCGCGCAGATAGTCGATTTCCAGCGCCGATCGGGTATGGTGCAGATAGGGTTTCTTGGTCAGACCCACCCCATGCTCGGCCGAGATGCTGCCGTCGAAGCGCGCCAGCAGTTCGCCCAGCCGTTCGGTGACCTCACCGCAGCGGGCGACGAACTCGGGATGCTCCAGCGCGGCGGGCTTGAGCACGTTGACATGCAGATTACCGTCGCCGACATGGCCGAACCAGAGTACCTCGAAATCCGGGTAGGCACGGTCCAGCAGTTCGGCGGCGGCACGCAGGAAATCGGCCACCCGACCCACGGGCACGGCGATGTCATTCTTGTAGGGCAGGTAGCCGGCGATGGCTTCGGTGATGTCATCGCGCAGCCGCCACAGCGTATTGGCCTGGGCTTCGCTCTCGCTGGCCACACCGTCGGCGACCACGCCCTGTTCGGCCAGTCGCTCGAACAAATCCAGAGCGACCTCCATCGCTTGGTCGGTAGGCGAATCGAACTCCAGCAACACGTAGTACCGCGTGTCCGTCGCGAACGGGCGCTGCAAACCCTTGGCCAGCACCCGGGCCAGACAGCGGTCGGTGAAGAACTCGAAGGCGTTCAGTTCCAGGTTCTTGCGGAAGGTCTCGAATACCCGCATCACCCCGTCCAGGTCCGGTACGCCCAGCACCAGCACGCGCGGATCGGACGGTAATCGGGTCAGTTGCAAAGTGGCCTCGACGATCAGCCCCAGCGTGCCCTCGCTGCCGATGAACAAGTGGCGCAGGTCGTAACCGGTGGCGTTCTTGATCAGACCCTTGTTGAGATCCAGCAGATCGCCCTTGCCGGTGACGACTTTCAAACCAGTGACCCAGTTGCGTGTCGAACCGTAGCGGATGACCTTGATACCTCCGGCATTGGTGGCGATATTGCCGCCGATCTGGCTGGAACCGCGGGAGCCGAAGTCGACCGGATAGAACCAGCCATGCTCGCGGGCGTAATCCTGCAAGGTCTGGGTGATCACCCCGGGCTGGCAGACCACGCTGCCGGCCACCGGATCGAAATCCAGAATTCGGTTCATGCGTTCGAAGGACACCACCAGTTCGCCATTGGTGGCAGTGGCGCCCCCGCTCATGCCGGTGCGTCCGCCCGAGGGCACCAGGGCGATGCCTTGCGCATTGGCATAACTTACCAGTCCGAGGACTTGCTCCGTGGTCTCGGGGAAGGCAATGGCGCTGGGCCGAGGCTGATGCAGCCGGCTCCAGTCGCGCCCGTAGTGAAGCAGTTGTTCGGGTTCGGTGGTCAGCTTTCCGACCAGGTTGCCGATGTCATCCAGGGTCGTCATGGTGTGCTCGATTTGCTCTATGATAAAAAATTATGCTCATAATAGAGCTTTGAATAAATACGCTCGACAGCTGCCAAGAATAAAACCAAACGCTCAATGGATCACTTTCCTAGTTTCCTCCATCTGGAGGTTCTGCGCCGGATTCCCGCCCATGAGTCGCGCCAGACCCCTCTGCTATTTGTCCATGGAGCCTACGTCGGTGCCTGGTGCTGGGAGGACCACTTCCTGCCGTATTTCGCCGCGCAGGGCTATGCTTGCTATGCCCTGAGCTTGAGCGGGCATGCCGGCAGCAACGGGCATGATCGGCTGTCCTGGCTGAGTTTGCGCGACTATGTGGCCGATCTCCAGCAGGTCATCGATACCCTGCCGCACCCTCCGGTGCTGATCGGTCATTCCATGGGCGGTCTGGTGATCCAGAAATACCTGGAGCGGAGCAAGGTGCCGGGTGTGGTGCTGATGGCCTCGGTGCCGCCCACCGGGATTCTGGAAATGAACTGGTGGGTGGCCATGACCCGCCCGCAGCTGTTTCAGGATCTGTGGCTGGTGCAGTCCGGGGCCGTCAAGATGGCCAATTATGGCGAGGTGCGCCGGGCGCTGTTCTCCGCTCGCCTGCCCGACTCGCGGGTCGCTCGCTACCTGGAGCGTACCCAGGCCGAATCCCAGCGCGCGATGATCGACATGAGCGGCTGGGATCTGCCGGTGCTGCCCTGGCCGCGCCCCCCGGCGCTGGTGCTGGGCGCGACCCATGACGCCCTGGTTCCGCTGTATTCGGTGCAGACCACGGCCATCGCCTTCGGGGTGCAGGCCGAGTTGTTCCCCGACATGGCCCATGTGATGATGCTCGAACCGGACTGGCTGCGGGTGGCCGAGCGGATACGCGACTGGCTGCACGATCAGGGTCACTGACCGGCCCGCGGGTCTTGTACAATACCCGCATCACACAGCATCACATGGGGGATGGGTGGCATGTCCTTGCGCGAGCAGCTACTCAAGGCCGGGTTGGTCACGGCCGACAAGGTCAAGCAGGTCGAACGCGATACCCGCAAACAGGGGCACAAGGTCAAGAAGGACAAGACCGAGGCGGTCGTCGAGCAGGCCCGCAAGGCCGAGGCCGAGCGCCAGCGTGCCGAGGCCGAGCAGCGTAAGCGGGAGCAGGATCGGGAACTCAACCGACAGCGCGAGCTGGCCAGGAATCGCAAGGCCATGCTCGCCCGGGTGCGCCAGCTGATCGACAGCAACCGCCAGAACGACCCGAAGGCCGAGCAGCTTTACAATTTCCAGGATGGGCGCAAGATCCGCCGGGTCCGGGCCACCCCCCAACAGCAGAATCTGCTCGCCTTGGGCCGGCTGGGCATCGCCCGCAATCCCCACGATCCCTTCGACTTTCCCATCGTACCGCGCGCCACGGCGCTGAAACTACAGGCTCTGGGGGCCGAGCACGTGGTGCTGCTGTACGAGGAATCGGCCCGGCTGGAGGACGATGACTGGCCGGCGGACTGGCGCTAGGGACGATGCCCGATGTACCGGATCCGCCCGCCCGAGGAGAATCCATGACGTCCGGCAACTCGACCGATCCGCATCTGGAGAAAATCTCCCGGTTCATCCTGGGCATCGTCGAAGCGCGGTATCCCGATTTGGGCGCGCATCACCAGCGCCTCGGCAAGCTGGCGGCAGCCTTCGCGAGACACCTGGGGTATGCGTCCCGGGACGTGGAGCTGCTGTGGATTGGCGCCCACATCCATGATCTCGGCAAGCTGTCGATCAGCGAGCACATCCTGAACAAGCCGGCCCGACTTGCCGCGACGGAATTATCCCTGGTCCAGCAGCACCCGGAACTCGGCCTGCAGCTGCTGGAGCCTCTGGGTCTGGATACGCGCATTGCCGAGATCGTGTATTGCCATCACGAAAACCATGATGGCAGCGGCTACCCGCGAGGCTTGGCGGGCGAGGCCATTCCCGTGCTGGCCCGGATCGTCCGCATTCTGGATTCCTTCGACGCCTTGACCACGGACCGTCCCTACCACAAGGGGATCGCCAGCGCCGCCGCCTTGCGCGTGCTTCAGAAGGATGGGCATTGCTACGATCCGGTACTGCTCGCCGCCTTCATGGAGATGATAAACAACACGCCGCAGTTCCGATGACCCGGCGGGGCTAGCGGTCCGCCCGCCGATCGAGGCGCTCCAGCAATCGCTGCTGGTACTCGGCCAGCCGCAGGCTGTCGCCATGCCCGCGACTTTCCAGTTGCATGCGCAGCCAGTCCAGCCGGGCCCGGGCGAGACTGCGCTCGGCGGGGTCCTCGATGCTCAGCAGCAGTTCCTCGGCGGCTCGGATTTCCTTGCGCAGTTGCAGCTCCGGCGGGAGAAAGCCGGCGTTCTTCAGCAGCCTGTAGGCCGCGCGCAGCTCTTCCGGCACCAAGTGGTCGTCGTCCAGTCGCAGCGGCTGGCCGGCGCCGGGCAGGTCGTCGAAGGCGCCCCGCTCCATGGCCTCCCGGATATGCTGTTCGGCCAGCCGGTCGACAATGTCCACGCTCAGGCGCTCAGCAGTTCCCGTGCCCGGTGGGCGTCGGCCAGCGGGCGGTTGAGTATCCGCGCGCCGATGGCGACCTGGGC
>CAYMHN010000373.1:0-4209 GCA_964390235.1 uncultured Candidatus Competibacteraceae bacterium | reverse complement strand
TGGACGCAGCACCACGCCCATCGGTGATTGTTCGGCCACCAGCGATGAGACCATCACCAATGTGCAGTTGCGGCGTCGGATCACTGAGCTCGGGCCCCGCCTGGGCGATTTCGAGAACCGGACCTTCCAGTACACCGTGGGCCTGCGCGGTGAAGTCACCGCCAACCTGGACTATGACGCATTCTGGACACGCGGCGAGGCCGACCAGACCCGCTACCTTGGCAACTGGGGATCCAATTCCCGCGTGCAGCAGGCGCTGCTCGCCGACGCCACGGGCTGCCTTGACCCATCCAATGGCTGCGTGCCGCTGAACCTGTTCGGGCCGGAGGGTTCTATTACCCAGGAGCAGATCGACTTCTTCAATCTCACTGCGATCCAGAAGCAGCAGGTGACCCAGGAAAACGGCGGCATTGCGTTCTCGGGTGACTTCGTCGCCCCATGGGCGGACTCTTCGATCGGCTATGCCTTCGGCGTCGAGCACCGTCGTGTTTCTGCCGGCACACTGTCCGATGATGCCTCTCAGATCCAGGGCGAGATTCTCGGCACTGGCGCACCGACGCCTGACCGCCGCGGCAGCTTCAAGCTGGACGAGGCCTTCGCCGAAATCCTGGTGCCCATTGTGTCGGGCCTCCCCGGGATTCACTCGCTGGGCTTCGAGGGCGGTATCCGGCACACCGACTTCTCGGTGTCGGGTGGCGGTTCCGACAGCTACCAGACCTGGAAGGCCGGCCTTTCGTGGGAGCCGATTGACAGCTTGCGTGTCCGGGCCATGCTCCAGAGAGCGACCCGCGCGCCGAACGTCAACGAGTTGTTCCAGCCGGTTGTGACGGGGCTGGACAACCTGGCGATTGACCCGTGCGCCGAGGGTGCGATTGACGCAGGCGATGCCAACACACCGGGGACACTGGCCAACCTGTGCCGCCTGACCGGAGTGCCGGTCGGCGTGATGGGCAGCTTGAACCAGCCCGCCGCGGGCCAGATCAACGTTCTGGTGGGCGGCAACCCGGAGCTGGGACCCGAGGAAGCCGACACATTCACTGCTGGTTTCGTGTGGCAGCCGACGTTCGTTGATCGCCTGACGCTGACGCTGGACTATTACGACATCGACATCACTGACGCGGTGTCCAGCCCCAGCTCCGGAGACATCCTCGACGGCTGCTACTCCACCGCTTCCAACCCGAACCGCGAATTCAATGACTTCTGCGCGGCCATCGGGCGCAGCCCGACGTCGGGCGACCTGAATGCAGGCGACGCGGACGGCGTGGCGCTGCCCTTGTCGAACCTCGGCAAGCTCAGGACCACCGGCTTTGATCTGGGGGCCTTCTACGGCATGGATCTGCCGAATCCTGCTCACGGCGGACTCAGCTTCGCAGTGAATGTCAACCACGTCACGAAGTGGGACTTCCAGGCGACGCCAACTTCCATCAATCGCGACTGTATCGGCTATTACAGCGTCAACTGCACAGGCAACATCCCCGAGTGGAAGGCCAACGTGCGGACGACCTGGTCCATCGCCGATTTCGACGTTTCAGTGCTCTACCGGTATGTCCATGGCATAGAGGTCGAGCCGCTGGCTAGGCCGGCTGGCGGCTTCCTGCCGGCGTTCGAGTCCATCGGTTCGCACAGCTATTGGGACCTGGCGACCGCCTGGCAGATGCGGGACAACGTGCGGCTGACCCTGAATGTCAACAACCTGTTTGACAAGCAGCCGCCGATCGTCGGCAATGACATCGGCTCCACTGCGACGAACAGTGGCAACACTTTCCCGCAGGGGTACGACGTCATCGGCCGTTACTACACGCTGGGCGTAAACGTCCAGTTCTGATACGGGAGACCTCAGGTCTCAATCTGGAGGCGGGCTTCGGCCCGCCTCTTTTTTTAGGGCGCCACGTTCTGTTCGAGGCTTGAGCGCAAATGCGTGGCAAAGCGATCGAAGGTGCGAAGCGCGTCCGCCCAGTCAATGCCGGGAATGACAAAGCGGATATTCCGGCTGCCAAAGCGGTACCCGTATCGCGCGATGATCTCTCCGTCAGGCCGCGCCAGGGTGGCGGAGACCTCTGCCCCACCTAGTCCGTGACTCGACGCAACCGGCGCACGCTGGCTCTGGCCTTGCTGGGTGAACGTTGGGCGATTCGGCTTGGCGTCTTCGAGGACGATGGTCAGCTCGTGTCCACCAGCCCCGACAAGGTTCCCCTCGACCAGCTCCCGCTCCACATCGCTACGCAGGGCGTTTTTCAACAGTTCGATGTCACGCTCTCCCAGTTCCGACGCCTTGGCGGCAAGCTTTTCACCTATCACGATGTCGGCAAGGGTGATGGGGCCCGAAAAAGGACTGAAGTACTCCGCCTCCAGCCCGCGCTGGGCCAGCGCCGGCGTCGCCAGAAATGTTGCGGTTAGTAGGATCAAGAGTTTGCGCATCGTTTTCTCCTCGCGCGTGTGTGTTGCGGTGCGCAACATTTGCGCCCCGCACATCGCGTTGCCCTGTAATGACAAATTAGAGAAAGACGCATGATTGAAAGTTCCCAGCCGGAATCCTGGCTGGCCTACCGCATCCGGCGCTGCAGAGGGTTAGCTCCGCTGCAGTCTCGCGAGCTGCTGCTCGAGGTCGCGTTTTCTCGCGAGCTCGCGATCGATGAAATCGATCCAGCGATTCGCTGCGGTTCGACTGCGGTCGTCCGCCCGGGCTGCGCGGAATGCCTCCCGGGCCTGGTCGTAACGCTGCAGTTCCAGCAGGCAGGTACCGAGAATGATCTGCGTCGAGTCGGGGCGCCTCAAGCCGCCTCGCCTTAAAGCGGTGCGTGCCGCCTCGACGCATTCCTCGTATTCGTAGAGGTTGAGGTGCGACTGCGCCAGCTGCATGTGAAGCTGGCCATCGCGGGATCGCTGGGCCGCCTCGCGCAACGGTGGAATGGAGCGCCGGTCGTCCTGCGCCTGCATCCACGCCTGGGCAATCGTGCGGTAATTCCGCTCGTTGCGCTGCACGAGGCCGTCTTCCATGGCCTTCTCCAGCATCCGCGCGGCCTTGTAAGCGCCGCCCTGCATCATGTAAAGCTGCGCAAGCTGCAGGACCTCGTTCTCGCGGTCCATCCAGCCGGCCTCGTAAATAGCCTCCAGCGCGGCGACCTGCTTTTTCTCGTCGTTGAGTTCGCCGTAAATCGTCGACAGGTGGATCCAGTATTCCTTCTTGGGCCAGCGGGCCACGAGCAGCTCGAGTACGTCGCGCAGCCGGCGGTGGTCTTCCAACTCATGCAGCCCCGCCCGCAGAAGGCCGTACCAGTCCTCGCGCGCATGCGCGCCGTCGCGTTCGGCAATACCGATCGCCCGATCCAACATTTCGACCGACTTGCGATGCTCGTTCAACTGGTAATGCGCGACGGCCAGCAGGTAGAAAGGATCGCCGCTCGGGTTCTCCGCGCTTTGCAGCCAGAGGTTCCCGTACTCCAGTACTTTTCGGTATTGCTCGGCCGCCATGGCGAGCTGAACGAGCGCCCAGATCGTATCCGTGCGGAATCCCTCCGGCAGGTCTGGCAGCGCGATGACCTGTTCGAAGGCCCGCACCGCGGCGTTCAGATTGTCCTGCTGGTACTCGATGAGGCCGGTGAAATAGAGGATCTGGCCCCGCTCGAGGCTGTTGAGGTCGGCAATCGCACGCACCTGGTCCAGTTCGCGCCGTGCGGCGGCATAGTTGTCCACTTCCATGAATTCCTGCGCCTTCGCCAGCGCCTGGAAAACGCGCTCGCGCAGCGCCTGCACCTGGCGGGTCTGCTGCTGCGCCTGCGCGGTGCCCGCCGGGACAGAAGTGAGGGTCGCGCCCGCAAACAGCAATGCCAGCGCAGAGAGCAGTGCGGTCCCGGCGGAAGCGGGCTTAAGTGGCTGATCCGTAGATTTTTTGCTGCGTCGCACCGGTAATCAGTCCTCAAGCTGGAAGGTGATGCGGAATCTGACCCCGGGAACCTCCACGGGTTCACCGTCGATCACCCTCGGACGGTAGCGGAACCGCATCACTGCATCCATGGCGGGCCGGTCGAAGATCGAGTTCGAAGACTCAATCACGACCGGGTCGCGTACCGTGCCTTGCGGTGTGACCGTGAACTCGAGGAGCGCATGGCCTTCCAGTCCCCGCTCCGCAGCGCGGCGCGGATACTGGGGCGCGACCTGCACGATCGGCATGTATTCGCCGTCGCTGAAGAAACCTTCCCGGCCGAGATT
>CAYMHN010000372.1:0-4233 GCA_964390235.1 uncultured Candidatus Competibacteraceae bacterium | reverse complement strand
CGGCCAGGCCGGACAGAACGACGCCGCCAACCTGCTCAAGCCCGCCCTGGCGCGCGGCACCCTGCGCACCATCGGCGCCACCACCTGGGCCGAATACAAGAAACACATCGAGAAGGACCCGGCCCTGACCCGCCGCTTCCAGACCGTCAAGGTCGATGAACCCAGCGAGGAGAAGTGCATTCTGATGATGCGCGGTCTGGCCTCGACCATGGAAAAACACCACAAGGTGCAGATTCTCGACGAGGCGCTGGAAGCCGCCACCCGACTCTCGCACCGCTACATCCCGGCGCGCCAGCTACCGGACAAGGCGGTCAGCCTGCTGGATACCTCCAGCGCCCGAGTGGCGATCAGCCTGCACTCGGTACCTGCCGAAGTCGACGACAGCCGCCGCCGGATCGAGGCCCTGGAGACCGAACTCGGCATCATCGGCAAGGAGAAATCGGTGGGGATCGAGACCACCGAACGGGAAACTCTGGCCCGCGGTTCGCTGGAGGAGGAACACACCCGACTGGCCGAGCTGGAAGCCCGCTGGGAAGGGGAAAAAACCCTGGTCGAGGAGATTCTCGCGATCCGCGCGAAATTGCGCGGCGGCTTCCAACCGGTCGAGGGCACCGGCAGCCGGCTGGAAAAAGCCACCGAACAGGTCGCCACCGAGCAGGTCGTGGTACCCACCACCGAGGCTACTCTGAGCGACGCCGATCGCAATGAACTGTTGACGCGGCTGCGCGAACTCCAGGCCAAGTTGCACGAACTACAGGGCGAGACCCCGCTGATGCTGCCCAGCGTCGACGCCCAGGCGGTGGCCTCGGTGGTCGCCGACTGGACCGGCATTCCGGTCGGGCGCATGGTGCGCAACGAAATCGAGACCGTCCTGAATCTGGCCAATATCATCAAGCGCCGCATCATCGGCCAGGATCACGCCCTGGAGATGATCGCCCGCCGGATCCAGACCTCGCGCGCCCACCTGGACAATCCCGGCAAACCGATCGGGGTATTCATGCTGGCCGGCTCCTCCGGGGTCGGCAAGACCGAGACCGCCCTAGCCCTGGCCGAGGTGCTGTACGGCGGCGAGGACAATATCATCGCCATCAATATGAGCGAGTTCCAGGAAGCCCATACCGTCTCGACCCTGAAGGGTGCCCCGCCCGGCTATGTCGGCTACGGCGAGGGCGGCCTGCTCACCGAGGCGGTGCGCCGCCGGCCTTACTCCGTGGTGCTGCTGGACGAGGTCGAGAAAGCCCACCCGGACGTGCACGAGATCTTCTTCCAGGTGTTCGACAAGGGTTGGATGGAGGACGGCGAGGGGCGTTACATCGACTTCAAGAACACCCTGATCCTGCTGACCACCAACGCCGGCACCGATCTGATCATGAGCATGTGCAAGGACCCGGAGCTGATGCCGGATCCCGAAGGCATCGCCAAGGCCTTGCGCGAACCGCTGCTAAAAGTTTTCCCACCCGCCTTGCTCGGTCGTTTGGTGGTGATCCCCTACTATCCGCTGTCCGACGAGATGATCGGCGCCATCACCCGCTTGCAGCTGGGCCGCATCGCCAAGCGGGTCCAGACCAACCACAAGGTGCCGTTCGAGTATGACGACGAGGTGGTCAAGCTGGTGGTCAGCCGCTGCACCGAGCTGGAATCCGGCGGCCGGATGATCGACGCCATCCTCACCAACACCGTGCTGCCGCAGATCAGCCAGGAATTCCTGACCCGGATGATGGAAGGCCACCCGGTGCACAAGGTGCAGGTCAAGGTGGATAACGGCGATTTCGGGTATGCGTTCGAGTAGCCGGCAATAGCTTCATGGACCGCAGCACCCGGCCAATCACCAGGTGCTGCGAGTTCAACACACCGCCGTCACCACCACCCCCGCCACCGGGCGGCCGGTTTCCATGCGCAGGTCGGCCCGGTCCAGGGACTCGACCGTGAAACCGGCTGCCGTCAGCGTTTCGCGCAGATAGTGCTCGCCGTGGGCATAGCGGCCGCTTACGGTGATCGAGAAACCCGGCGTGTCCTCGGTATCGTCCAGTCGCTCGACGGTGAATACCAGCCGCCCGCCCGGACGTAGCGCCCCGGCGGCGGTCCGGCTGAAATCGGCCAGTTGGCCGAAATAACACAGCGTGTCGGCGCTGACGATCAGATCATAGGCGTCCGGGCGGTCTTCCAGAAACGCGGTCAGTTCCGCCTCGATCAGTTCATCATAGACCTCGCGCCCACGGGCTTGGGCCAGCATCTTCGGTGACAGATCGACGCCGACCAATGACCTGGCAAGGGGCTTGACCAGCGGCCCGCACAGGCCGGTGCCGCAACCCGCGTCGAGCACGTCCAGACCGGCATCGCCGGCACCGTAGCAGCGGGTCAGCGCATCGGTGACCAGTTGCGGTGCCCGATAATGCAGCTGCTCGATCAGGTTGTGGTCGAAGCTGGTGGCATGGCCGTCGAACAAGGTGCGGATGTAATGATCGGAAGCGCGTGCCGGGACATTCTCGCCGCTACAGGCCGCCAGCATGTGCAAGGCCACCGGATGATCCGGGGTGAGCTTGAGCCAGGTCCGGTAGACTTCCATGGCATCGTCCTTGCGCCCTACTATGTACATCAGAAAACCCAGTCGTTCGTAGGTAAGCCAATAATTCGGGTTGAGCTTCAGAACCTGCTGCAATAATGGGACGGCTTCCTCGAACCGCCTGAGGGAATCGAGCAGACGACCGAGGTTGTAATAGGCATCGACCAGCTTGGGATTGAACCGAATCGCCTGGCGCAGCGCTTCCTCCGCTTCTTTCGGTCGATCCTTGAGCCGGTGGACGATACCGAGGTTGTTCCAGGCATCGGCGTGCTCGGGCGCCAGTTCCAGCACCCGACGATAGGCCGCCTCGGCCTCGTCGATCCGACCCGTGAGCTTCAACACATTGCCCAGATTGTTGTGGGCGGCGGCATAGGCCGGATCGATGGTCACGGCCTGCTGCAACAGGCTGACCGCCTCTTCGCTATCGTCCCGCTGGATGCGCAACAGGGCCAGCAGATTGAGCACATCCGGCCATTCCGGGATGGCTTCCAGCAGTTGCCGGTAGATGTGTTCCGCTTCACCCAGCTTGCGCTTGCGGTGCAGATCGCGAGCCAAGGCGAACGCCTGCTCGGCGGAGAGCTTCTGGACCTCGGTATTCGATTCCTGGTGCATATCCCGCTCCCGGTAGTGTGCCCGGGAAACAGTATAGACCGCTAATCCTTGGATTGCCCGCGCGAGTCATGAGTGCGCGGGCAATCCTCACCAGGTGGTGGTTGTCGAGAAGATCAACCGATGGCGAACGCCCCCGCCACCTCCACGCTGGCATTGAGCGGCAGAGTGTTGACGCCTACCGCAACCCGGGTATGGCGGCCAACATCGCCGAACACCTCGACCATGAAGTCCGAGGCGCCGTTCATCACCTGGGGCTGCTGGGTGAAGTCGTCGGCCGAGGCGACGAAACCGTCCAGACGCAGGCACATCTGCACCCGGTCCAGATCGCCTTCGCAGGCTGCCTTGAGCGCCGCGATCATATTGATGATGCACTGCCGGGCGGCTTCCTGAGCCTGCTCGATCGAGACCTCGTGCGGCACCTTGCCGGGATGCATCAGCTGGCCGTCCTTGAAGGCCAGCTGGCCGGCGATGTAGACCAGATTGCCGACCACCCGATAGGGCACGTAGTTGGCCACCGGCGGCGGCACCTCGGGCAGCGTGAAACCCAGCTCGGCCAGACGGGCTTCGTAGCCACCGGCAGCCAGGGCGGGCGCGACCAGCAGGGTTGAACCCAGACCCACCGCGGCCGTGGCCGCTACGCTGTGTTGCAGAAAGGTTCGCCGGGACAGCGGGCTGTCTTCGACGTTATGGCGATAATCATGGCTCATCTTGTTATTACCCCCTCTCGGTTAGAGACCCATTTCCATCTTATTCGCCAAGTCTATCGCAGCGGACATGAAGCCGTCGACATCGCGCTGATCGTGGAACAGATGGGTCGAGACCCGCAGGGGGAACCAGTTGGAACCGCCACCGGGCAGCGGCACGTTGGTATTGCGCACATGATAGCGGTACTCCTCGCGCAGCCGGTTGACGAATTGCCCCGATCCGGCGCTGCTACTGGGACTGAAGGCATTCAGTGGCACGAAGGAGGTCAGCGCCGAGGCCAGGTCCGGGTCGGTGGAACAGGTCAGGGCGTCGTGGCCCCATGCCGCGATGATACGGTCCTTGAGGTAGGCGCT
>CAYMHN010000371.1:0-4236 GCA_964390235.1 uncultured Candidatus Competibacteraceae bacterium | reverse complement strand
CTGGAACATCGTCGCCACGCTGAACTACCTGGAACATGACGCCGAGGTCGAAATCGTGCTGGCCAAGCTGCCCGACTATGACAATCCGGAAGGTCGCGAGCGGATCGGTGCCATGGTCAATCTGGCCGACCTGACCCGCTCCGGCTTCATCAACGGCGATATTTCCACCGTGATGAGCCCGCGCACGGTGCTGACCTGGGCCGAGAACGCACTCCTGTTCAAGGACACGGGCTTCGCCTTCCGGCTGACTTTTCTCAACAAATGCGACGAGATCGAGCGAGCGGTGATCGCCGAGTACTATCAGCGCTGTTTCGGTGACGACCTGCCGGAGACCGGCGTGCGGGCCGTGCTTAACTGATGAACGAACACGACAGCCGCAGCGAAACCTTTCGCCGGGCTACCGAGGCCACGTTGCGGGCGCTGGCGGAACAACCGAATATCGAACTCGAATTCGGCAGTCGCACACCCGCCATCAGCGGGGTCCGGGTCAAGCTGCCACGACCGCCCCGCGACCTGGCCCATGCCGAGGTACAGCAACTGCGCGGCCAGGCCGACAGTCTGGCTCTGCGGCTACGGCATCACGATGACGGCCTGCACCAGCGCTACGCACCGACCGACTCCAATGCCCGGGTCCTGTTCGAGGCTTTGGAACAGGCACGCTACCGGGCGCTGGGAGCAACCCGGTTCAGCGGCGTAGCCGCCAATCTTGAAGCCAATCTGGACGCCCGCTGCCGGGAGCTGGGTTTCGACCAGGTGCACGAGCGCAACCCCGCGCAACTGGCCGAGGTGTTGGCCCTGCGGGCGCGCCGCTCCCTGACCGGCCGACCGATACCCGTCGCGGCCGAGCCCTTGCTGGAACTATGGCGTGATGAACTGCCCGCCGAGCTGGACACCCTGCTGGCCCGGCTGCACGACCAGCAGCAGGATCAGGCGGCTTTCGCCCGTACCAGCCGAGCCCTGCTGGAAACCCTGGGTTACCGGCAGGAGCCACTGCCCGAAGAACAGGAACCCAGCGCCCAGGCTGATGAAGACCGCCAGGATCCCGGTGACGGAGGTGATAGCCCCGCGGACGAGGCCAGCTCCAGCGCCGCCGATTTCCAGCAGGGACAGGCCGCCGACGCGGAGGCCGAGGGCGAATCGGTCGAACAGACGGAACGAGCTATGGGCGCCGCCAGCGCCGCTGACCGGGAGGGCCAGTGGGAATACGAACCACCCGACAGCAATCTGCCCGCGGCCGAGCGCTATCATGCTTACACCACCGCCTTCGACGAGGTCGTGGAAGCCGGTCAGCTGGCCAATAGCGAGGAGCTGAGCCGACTCAGACGCCAGCTAGACCAGCATGCCACCCACCTCAGCAAGTCCATCGCCCGGCTGGCCAACCGCTTGCAGCGACGGTTGATGGCCCAGCAGTCCCGCGAGTGGCTGTTCGATCTGGACGAGGGTTTGCTGGATGCCGCCCGACTGGCGCGGATCGTGGTCGATCCGCGCCAGTCGCTGAGCTACAAGCAGGAAAAGAACACCGATTTCCGTGACACCGTGGTCAGCCTGCTGATCGACAATTCCGGTTCGATGCGCGGCCGGCCCATCATCATGGCCGCCGTCAGCACCGATATCCTGGCCCGCACCCTGGAGCGCTGCGGGGTGAAGGTGGAGATCCTCGGCTTCACCACCCGCGCCTGGAAAGGCGGCCAGTCGCGCGAACACTGGCTGGCCCACGGCAAGCCGGCCGACCCCGGCCGGCTCAACGATTTGCGCCACATCATCTACAAGGCCGCCGATGCTCCCTGGCGTCGGGTCCGCAATAATCTCGGGCTGATGCTCAACGAGAACATCCTCAAGGAAAACATCGACGGCGAGGCCCTGCTCTGGGCCTATCGGCGGCTGATGGCGCGGCCCGAACAGCGCCGCATCCTGCTGGTGATCTCGGACGGCGCGCCGGTCGATGACTCCACCCTGTCCATCAACCGCAGCGATTATCTCGACGCCCATCTGCACCGGATCATCGACTACATCCAGAATCGCAGCCCGGTGGAACTGCTGGCCATAGGCATAGGTCATGACGTGACCCGCTACTACCAGCGCGCCGTCACCCTGACCGACGCCAGCCAGCTGGGCGGCGCCCTGGTCGAGGAACTGGCCGACCTGTTCAGCCGCGAACCGGCGGTCAAACGCAGCGACCGCCGTCCACTTCCAGACAGACGCCGGTGATCAGGGACGCTTCGTCGGATGCCAGGAATACCGCCGCAGCGGCGATATCCGCCGGTTGACTGAGGCGACCCAGGGGGATGGTGGCGATGATCTTCTCACGGGTATTGTCACCGAGGAAGGCGTCGGTCAGTCCGGTCTCGCCCATGACCGGGTTGATGGCATTGACCCGGATGCCCTCGGGGGCCAGTTCCACGGCCATGGACCGGGTCAGGGTGATGGCCGCGCCCTTGCTGCCATTGTACCAGGTCAGCCCCGGACGAGGCCGCACCCCGGCGGTGGAGGCGATATTGACGAAGCACCCCCCGCCCTGGCGCCGGAACACCGGCACGACGCTGCGGGCCGCGTGGTAGAGGCTTTTGACGTTGACCGCGTAGATCCGGTCGAACAGCGCCTCGTCCACGTCCAGCATGGGGCCGTTGCGGTGGGTGATACCGGCGTTGTTGACCATCACGTCCAGCCGCCCATGGCGCGCCAGCGTCGCATCCACCAGCTGTTGCATAGCGGGGCCGTCCGCCACATCGGTGCGCACGAACAGCGCCTCGGTGCCACCTCGGCGCAAGTCCTCGACGACCCGCCCGCCGTCGGTCTCGTTGATATCGGCCACCACCAACCGGGCGCCCTCCTCGACGAAGCGGCGGGCAATGCCCGCGCCGAAACCGGAACCGCCGCCGGTAACGATGGCCACCTTGTCAGCCAAGCGCATGCTGCTCTCCTGTCGGATTCTATTCAAGGCAAGCGGTCGAGCGCACCGGGCGGCAGCTCGTCCTCGATGAACGCTTTCAATATGGCGTGAATATCGGCATCGGGCCGGAACCCCAGCCGTTCCGCCTTGCGGGTCTCGAAGCGCGCCGGCCAGCCACCGACGATGGCCGCGATCCGGGCATCGGGCCGGCGGCGAATGCGCGCTACCGCAGCGTCGCCGCCGACCGCCCTCAAGGCCTCGATCATCTCGGCCACGGTTACCGTGATGCCCGGCAGCATCACGCTGCGGCTGCTCCCGAACTCGGCAGCCGGTATGCCGGCGGCATGGACCAGGGAGTCGATCACCCGACGCGGCGAGAGCACGAACAGCGGGGTCGTGTCCGGCACCGGCAGCAACGCCTCCTCGCCTTGCAGGGGTTCGCGGATGATGCTGCTGGCAAAAGTGGAGGCCGCCAGGTTGGGCCGACCGGGCCGGACCACGATGGTCGGCAGTCGCAGCACCCGGCCATCGACGAAACCGCGCCGCGAATAGTCGTTGACCAGCAGCTCACCCATGGCTTTCTGGATGCCGTAGGAACTCTGCGGCGTGAGCGCCGTGTCGTCGCGGATGACCTCGGGCACCTCACCACCGAACACCGCCACCGAACTGGCGAAGATCAGTCTGGAGGGTTCCTCGCCATGCCGGCGGCAAGCCTCCAGCACCGCCCGCGTGCCCTCGAAGTTGACCCGCATGCCGAGTTCGAAATCGGCCTCGGCGGCGGCGCTGACCACCGCCGCGAGGTGATAGACCAGATCGACGCCACCGCCGAACAGATCATCCAGGGCCACCGGGTCGGCGATATCGCCGGTCCGGACATGCACGGTCGGCACGGTGTCATCCGGCACGGCGGCGGCATCGATATCGAACAGCACCAGCTCGTCCATCCGCGGATTGCCGGACGACGGCAATTGGCCACTGCGCGCGATCACTCGCGCCAGCTTCTGTCCGATGAAACCGGCGGCGCCGGTAATGATGACTCTCATGGCCGCGCCTCGAAGGCCTTGAGAAAAAAATCCTCGCTACCGAAGTTGCCGGATTTGAGAGCCAGTGCGATGGATTTCTCGCCGACGGTAGCTGTCCAGGGCACGCCCGGATCGATCTGCCGGCCGATGCGCAAGGCCGTCACGCCCAATGCGCCGACCACCGCGCCGGAAGTCTCTCCTCCGGCCACTACCAGGCGACGTACCCCGCGTGCCACCAGCCCGGCGCTGATCCGAGCCAGTGTGGTCTCCACCAGCGCCCCCGCCCCTGCCGCGCCGCGGCGCGCCTGCACCGCGCGCACGACT
>CAYMHN010000370.1:0-4264 GCA_964390235.1 uncultured Candidatus Competibacteraceae bacterium | reverse complement strand
CGAGACCGGCGCCCCTACCGGCGCGCCGTCACGGCGCAGCGCTGCGTGCGCGCCGGCGGCAAGCACAACGACCTGGAAAACGTCGGCTATACCGCCCGCCATCACACGTTTTTCGAGATGCTGGGCAATTTCAGCTTCGGCGATTATTTCAAGCGTGACGCCATCCACTACGCCTGGGAACTGCTGACCGGGGTCTACGGGCTGCCACCGGAGAAACTCTGGATCACGGTCTACGAAACCGACGACGAGGCCTATCAGGTCTGGGCCGAGGAAATCGGTGTAGCGCGCGAGCGCATCGCCCGCATCGGTGACAAGCCGGGTGGTGGTTCCGACAACTTCTGGCAGATGGGCGATACCGGTCCCTGCGGCCCCTGCTCGGAGATCTTCTACGACCACGGCCCGGAAGTGACCGGCGGTCCACCCGGCAGCCCGGACGAGGACGGCGACCGCTATATCGAGATCTGGAACCTGGTGTTCATGCAGTACGACCGCGCCGCCGACGGCACGCTGACCCCGCTGCCGGCACCCTCGGTGGATACCGGCATGGGCCTGGAACGGCTGGCCGCGGTGATGCAGGGCGTGCATTCCAATTACCAGATCGACCTGTTCCGGAACCTGTTGCGGGCAGCGGCCGAAATCACCGGCTGCGGCGATCTCGACCACAGCTCGCTCAAGGTGCTGGCCGACCATATCCGCTCGGTGGCCTTTCTGATCACCGACGGGGTGATTCCGAGCAACGAGGGCCGCGGCTACGTGCTGCGCCGGATTCTGCGCCGGGCCATCCGCCACGGCTACAAGCTGGGCGTCAGGCAAGCCTTTTTCCACAAGCTGGTGGCGCCGCTGGTGGTCGAGATGGGCGAGGCCTACCCGGAACTGCGCGAGGCCGAACCGCGGGTCACCCGACTGATCTCCCGGGAAGAGGAGCGCTTCGCCGAGACCCTGGAACACGGCATGGCCCTGCTGGAGCGCGACATTGCCCAGCTGAGTGGCAGCGAGATCGGCGGCGAAACCGTGTTCAAGCTCTACGATACCTATGGCTTTCCGGTCGACCTGACCGCCGATATCGCCCGCGAGCGCGGCCTGAGCGTCGATATGGCCGGCTTCGAGCGAGCCATGGAACAGCAGCGCGAACGGGCCCGGGCAGCCAGTCAGTTCTCAGGAACGGCAACACTAACGATGGGGGGAGAAACCTTATCGGCCACTGGTATTGCTCATCCACCGAATTTCGAATTTACCGGCTACGAAACTCTCAACGATCATGGAAAGGTTTACGGTCTGCTGTGCAGTCAAGGACCGGTCGAAGCACTCAACGAAGGCGATGAGGGCATAGTCATTCTTGACCGCACCCCCTTCTATGCCGAATCCGGCGGCCAGGTGGGCGATACCGGTCGGCTGTTCGGCGATGGCATGCAGTTCGAGGTGCACGATACCCGCAAGCAAGGCGACCATCATCTGCACATCGGCAAATTACTACGCGGCCGCATCGCCACCGGCGACACCGTACAGGCCGAGGTCGATGCCGCCCGCCGGCAGGCCACGGTGCTCAATCACTCCGCCACCCACCTGCTGCACGCCGCCTTGCGCCAGGTGTTGGGCCAGCATGTCCAGCAGAAAGGCTCGCTGGTGGCCCCGGACCGGCTGCGTTTCGACTTCTCGCACCATGCCCCGCTCAGCGATGACGAATTGCAGCGCATCGAGACCCTGGTCAATGCCGAGATCCGCCGCAACGCGGGCGCCGAAATCCGCCACATGGGCTATGACGAAGCCCTGGATTTCGGCGCCATCGCCTTGTTCGGCGAGAAATACGGCGACCGGGTGCGGGTGCTGCGATTCGGCGAGTTCTCGACCGAACTGTGTGGCGGTACCCATGTGTCGCGTACCGGCGATATCGGTCTGTTCAAGATCGTCGGCGAGACCGGCGTGGCAGCCGGCGTGCGCCGGATCGAGGCGTTCACCGGCGCCGGTGCCCTGGCCCATGTGGACCGGCTGGAACAGCGCCTGGGTAGCGTGGCCCAGCTGGTCAAGGCCAGTCCGGACACGGCCGAGGACAAGGTGCGCCAGTTGCTGGACCGCGCCCGGCGGCTGGATAAGGAGATCGAGCAGCTGAAACGGCAACTGGCCAGCGGTCAGGGCAGCGACCTTGAAGCCGGAGCGATCGAGATCGATGGGGTCCGGGTACTGGCCGCAAGGCTCGATGGCGCCGACGCCAAGACCTTGCGCGACACGGTGGACCGGCTCAAGGACAAACTGCGCTCGGCCGCCGTGATTCTGGCCTCGGTAGAGGAAGGCAAGGTGCGCCTGGCCGCCGGGGTGACGCGTGATCAGACCGACCGGCTCAGCGCCGGGACCCTGGTCAATATGGTCGCCCGGCAGGTCGGCGGCAAGGGCGGCGGCCGGGCCGATATGGCCCAGGCCGGTGGCAACGACCCGACCCGACTGGACGAGGCGCTGCGCTCGGTGCCCGGCTGGGTACGCGAGCAACTGACGGCGTTGGCCTCATGACGCTGATCGTACAGAAATACGGAGGCACCTCGGTTGCCGATCTGGAGCGGATCGAGCAGGTCGCCGAGCGCGTCATCGCCTACCGCGAGCGGGGCCATGAACTGGTTGTCGTGCTCTCGGCCATGAGCGGTGAAACCGATCGTCTGCTGGGATTGGCGCGTAACCTGATGCCGCAACCCACTCGACGCGAACAGGACGTGCTGCTGGCTACCGGAGAACAGGTCACCATCGCCCTGCTGGCCATGGCGCTGCATAAGCGCGGCCATCAAGCGCGCTCCTACACCGGTGCCCAGGTACCGATCCGCACCGACAGTGCCTATACCAAGGCGCGGATCGAACACATCGATCCAGACAACATCCGCGCCGATCTCGCCGCCGGTCGTATCGTGGTGGTCGCCGGCTTCCAGGGTATCGACCAGCAGGGCAATATCACCACCTTGGGCCGCGGAGGCTCCGATACCACGGCGGTTGCGCTGGCGGCGGCGCTGAAGGCGGCTGAATGCCAGATATTCACCGATGTGGACGGCGTCTATACCACCGATCCGCGGGTGGTCCCCAAGGCACGCCGTTTGCCGCGCATCACCTTCGAGGAGATGCTGGAGATGGCCAGTCTGGGTTCCAAGGTGTTGCAGATCCGCTCGGTGGAATTCGCCGGCAAATATAATGTCCCATTGCGGGTGCTGTCCTCGTTTACCGAGGGTGAAGGCACGCTGATCACTTTCGAGGAAGAGCAGATGGAACAACCGCTCGTCACCGGTATCGCGTTCAACCGCGATGAGGCGCAGCTGACCATGCAGGGCGTGAACGACCGTCCGGGTGTCGCCTTCGCGATCCTGGGCCCGATCGCCGAGGCCAACATCGATGTCGACATGATCGTGCAGAACAGTGGCCATGATGGCACCACCGACTTTACCTTCACGGTGCATCGCAACGACTACGAGCCCGCGCTCGAAATCCTGCACAAACTGGCCGGCCTGCTGGACGCTCGCCAGGTGGTCGGTGATCGTGATATCGTCAAGATCTCATTGGTCGGTGTCGGCATGCGTTCCCATGCCGGTATTGCCAGTCGCATGTTTCAAGCCCTGGCCGGTGAAGGCATCAACATCCGCATGATCTCCACCTCGGAGATCAAGATTTCGGTCGTGGTCGATGAAAAGTACCTCGAACTGGGTGTGCGGGCGCTGCACGAGGCTTTCGACCTCGATCAGCTCACCGCCTGAGTTCATAGGCCGGCGACTGGCAGGGATATAATCCCCTATAGAGTTGAAACCATTCGCCATCAATCCCCATCAAACAGCTGGAATGACTAGTCCTGATTCACGGAGAATAGAATGCTTATCCTGACCCGTCGTGTTGGAGAATCGCTGATGATCGGTGACGATGTGACCGTTACCGTTCTCGGCGTCAAAGGTAATCAGGTACGGATCGGCGTCGATGCGCCCAAAGAAATACCGGTTCATCGCGAGGAAATCTACGAACGCATCAAACGCGAGCAAGCCATGGGGACGGCGAGTCCGATCACCAGCGAGCACGACTAGGCTCTTTACCTGGTACGGAGAGCACGCTATCCTCTACGGCCGGGTTTGCAAGTCAGTGCGTGGATCAACCCCGGAGAGATGGCCGAGCGGCTGAAGGCGCTCCCCTGCTAAGGGAGTATGGGGTTAATAGCTCCATCGAGGGTTCGAATCCCTCTCTCTCCGCCAGTTCCCGCTGATTTGACAGTTCATCGTCGGATCAGCATAATCTCGCTTCCTGATTCAAG
>CAYMHN010000369.1:0-4270 GCA_964390235.1 uncultured Candidatus Competibacteraceae bacterium | reverse complement strand
GCCGCTGCCGGTGGCGCAGTCCCAGGCCAGCTTACGGCGTGGCGCCAGGCCGGCCAGCCAGTCGAACAAGACCCGCGGATAACGCGGCCGGAAGCGGGCATAATCGCCCGCGACGCTGGAGAAGTGATCCGGAAATCGGGACATCGGCGTCAAGTCGGCCAAGCGATCCACACCGAATCGGCCATGCCGCTGGCCAAGCGAGCTTTTTTCATGGGCACTTTCAAGGATACAAGGGCCTAAGATAGTAACTCGACATCGACTGTTACCGGAAACCGAACCGTATGCATCCCGAAGCGACCCCGTTCGAAAACTTGAGCCCGGATACGGTGATCGACGCCGTCGAATCCTCGGGCTTGCGCTGCGACGGTCGGCTGCTGGCGCTCAACAGCTACGAGAACCGCGTCTATCAGGTCGGGCTGGAGGACGATCCGCCGCTGATCGCCAAGTTCTACCGCCCGGGACGCTGGTCGGATGCCGCCATTCTGGAGGAACACGACTTCACCCGCGAGCTGGCGGCGGCGGAACTGCCGGTAGTGGCTCCCCTGATCATCGACGGCCACAGCCTGCATCATCATGCCGGGCACCGTTTCGCTCTGTTCCCCCGCCAGGGCGGCCATGCACCGGAGCTGGACGACGAATCGACCCTGCGCCACCTGGGCCGCGTCATGGGGCGGTGGCATGCGGTCGGTAGCCGAAGCCGTTTCCGGCACCGCCCGCAGCTCACCCTCGATTCCCACGGTCGGGAGCCGGTCGACTGGCTGCTCCGGGCCGGCTGCTTGCCGCCAGCGCTGGAAGAAGCCTTCGCCCGCCTGTGCGATCATCTGCTGGTCGCCCTCGAAGCCGCTTGGGCGCGAGCCGGCCAGACCCGGAATTTGCGACTGCACGGCGACTGCCATCAGGGCAATATTCTGTGGCGCGACGGGCACGCACAGTTCGTGGATCTCGACGACACACTGACGGGGCCGGCGATCCAGGATCTGTGGATGCTGCTGTCCGGCGGTCCCGAGGACATGCAGCGGCAACTCGCCTGGCTATTGGAGGGCTATCGGTTGTTCCACGACTTCGATCCGCGGGAGCTGCATCTGATCGAGCCCCTGCGATCGCTGCGGATCCTGCATTTCAATGCCTGGATCGGCCGACGCTGGTCGGACCCGGCTTTCCCCGCGGCCTTTCCCTGGTTCGCGTCGCCGCGGCATTGGGAGTCGGTCATCGCCCAGTTGCAGGAACAGCTTTCCGCCTTGCAGGAACCGATGGCCTGGATCATCGACTGACGGGTAATGACATCGGGCGCTCAATCCTCGATCAGCCGCCGCCCGAGGCTGACGACTTCATCCTGGACGTAACCCAGCTTCAGGTAGAATGCGATCGCCCCGCTATTGGCAGCACGCACCTGGAGGTTCAGCTTCGGGCAGCTGCGGGCGATCAGCAATCGTTCGATTTCCCGCATCAGTAGGCGACCGTACGACTTGCCTCGGTGCTCGGGCGCGACCGCCAGATAGTACACCCAGCCGCGGTGCCCGTCGAAGCCGGCCATCGCCGTGGCCACGATCTCGTTCCCGTCGAGGCCGACCAGGAACAACTCCGGCTGCTCGGACCGCTTGCGCGCGATATCCTTGCGCGGATCGTTCCACGGGCGGGTCAGGCCGCACCGTTCCCAGAGATCGATCACGGTTTCCTCGTCACCGGGTTCGAAGGTGCGGATGTTCAAGGCGAATTCAGCTCGGTCGGCACTATGCTCGAATATCAACGTCGCTATCCTGACCAGCCGTATCGCGTACCGTAGACCTGGAGAGCGCCAAATCAGTAGCCTCGAATCGTTCGGTCAACTTCGCTTTGTGCGCATTCAACAATCGCAGAGCCTGTTGTTTCCTCATCGGATCGCCACCTTTCATTTCGATTCCAACCAGGGCAAAGATCGATAATAGTCTCTGACAGCTTTGAAAACCCGGTCAAAATCGGGCAGATCGCCGTCGATTTCGTCCTGCAGCCTGGCATACTCTCTTCGTGAGCGTTCGGCAATCTCCGGCTCGTCGATGGTTTCCCGAAAAAGGGGCACATCGCGTGCAGCGAACTTCTCAACCATGGTATCCAAAAGGGTCGTTTTGTCCTCCGGCGTTGTCAGAAAACCCTGCTCGATCACCCTGAAGATATCGTAAACATCCTGTCGTCGCACACGATCGCGCCGGTCGGCGGTCTGCTGGATCAGCGCCCGGTATTTTTCGGCGATTTGATCGAACAGACTGTAGGCGATTACCTCGCTGCGGTCGCTCAGCACGATTCTGGAGGTTATGCAGGTGCTTTCGTTGAAGCTGAGATCGACGGTGATGGTGTCGGGGCTGTCACCGCCTCTTACCATGCGCTGGTAAGCCTTTTCACCTTGCAAGGCATAGCCCACCTTGATCCGCAGGGTCGGAAAGCTGGCGTCCGGGCGGGGCGGTTGCATCCTGCTCGACTGGATGTTGCAGCGTATTTCCGGGTCCACCGTTCTGGCCGCGACACCCAGTGCCCGGCCAAGCGCTGCAAGGATGGTGGCCGTATCTTCCTGCTGGACTTGCCCCGGGGTGGAGAAATCCAGATCCCTGGTATGACGATAGGTACCATATTTCAATGCCAGCAACACGCCGCCCTTGATTACCATCTTGTTTTTCAGCAACGGGGAATGTGCCACGGCAAACAGGACAATCCGCATGACCCGCCGCACACGTTGCTCTGCCGGATTGTGCTGTGCCGCCCGGACCCAGGCATCCACATCGACGGTGGTGGATGTCGAGTCAGACATTGATCGACAGCGCCCATCGTTCCGAAAAATGGTCCGAATAGTCGGAGGCCGGGTCCAGTTTGCGGGAGCCGCCGCGGGTGACTGATGCCGCCCAGCGTTGCAGAGTCGGATGTGACGCCAGATCCGGATCGGCACGCTCCAGCAGATAGCCTACACGAGCCTGTTCCACCCGGTTGCCGTGGTGATCGAGTTCAGCCAGTATCTGCTCTGCATGGTTGGCGCCATGCTCCTCGAACACCTCGATTACATGGTAAACCCCGCCGCACAATAACGGCTCGCGCACCATGTCCAGGAAACAGCGCCCCACGGTAGCGACACGGATGCGTCCATCGGACGCTTTTTTGTAGGCGGCCTGATAAGCATCATCCAGCCGGCTGCTGCTCCAGATATTCAGACGCCTCTTGTTGAGTTTCTGAATGGCTACCCGCTGGTAGCCGGGGAAACGTGCCTGCTGATAGAGGGGGAATAGCGCCTTCAGCATGCCTTGCAGGCGCTTGTCGGACAACCGCTTCCAGAGACCAGCCGAGGGTCGGGTGAAAAACAGAGTGTTCGGTAATCGATCCGTGAGTCCATGCCAGGCCATGGCGCTGAGGTGGGATAGATAGGAGAACGGGTCGAGAGCACAGAAGGCTTCCTCGGCTTCCGGTACTCCGGTCATGCCGATCAGGTAGCCGTGGGTGCGCCCGCCTTCCTTGAACGGCTCAAGGCCGCCGAATTCCAGCAGGGTTTCCTTGTATTGCTTGAAAAACTCCTTCAGGCGGATCATCTCCGGATCGTTCGCCAGGTCGCCCGCATCCTCCAGTGCCAGCAAAAAGCAGGCGGCCAAATCGGCTTCCTGTACCAACGGGCGGTGCAGGAGACGCAGATGATGGATGAAGAGGCGGAGATGTTCCCTGGATCGTCTGAGCATGGATGGAGCTTGAAGTAAGATAAATGTCCTTAGGACATTTATCTTACTTCAAGTATAAAGTCAATACCATTTTACAAATTCGTACTGATCGTCACTTTCAGCACCAGATTCAGCTTTCTCATCGGTTGTTCTCCACACGAAGCTCCTGTTCAGATTCATGGGCTGATTAATTCATGGGCTAATCACTCCGGCGTGCACCTGGCGAAAAGTCAGGCTGATGCGCAGGCCCGGAATGGCGCGCGGCGGCAGGGCATGTTGCAATCGGCGCTGCACCCCCGCGCCCATGAACAACAGGCTGTCGTGCGGCAGCCAGACATTGAACGGCGCGGCGGAACCCTGTCGCCAGCGAAACCGCAACGGCCGCTGCGCGCCGAGGCTGACGGCGGCGATCAGCGGGTGCTCGCCCAGTTCCGGCTCGTCGTCGCTATGCCAGCCCATGCGTTCCCGCCCGTCGGCATAACGATTCAGCAGCACGCTGTTGAAGCGGGTCGGTATGCCCTGGTCTTCCAGCACGGCCAGAACGCGCGCGCGCAGTTCCAGCACCGCCGGGTGCCAGGGCTGCGGGGCGAAGTCGCGCCCTG
>CAYMHN010000368.1:0-4285 GCA_964390235.1 uncultured Candidatus Competibacteraceae bacterium | reverse complement strand
ATACCATCGCGCGCCCGCACCGCCACCTCCTCGAACCGCCGACCGCGCCCCGCTGCCGCGAGTTCGCCCAGGTGCAGGGCGGTGCCGGAAGGCGCATCCTTTTTGTTGCGGTGATGCATCTCCACGATCTCGATGTCGAACTCGGGACCAAGTAGACTCGCCACTTTGCGCACCAGGGTGCCGAGTACGGCCGCGCCGACGCTGGTATTGGGCGCGAACACGATGGGAATCGATCGGCCGGCGGCCTCCATGGCCGCGTGATCCTCGGCCGTCAGACCGCTGCTGCCGATCACCAGGCCGCAACCCTCGGCCACCGCCCAGTCCAGATGCTCGCGCACCGTCTCGGCGGCGGTGAAGTCGATGATCACCTCGCTGGCGGCAAACAGCTGCCGGCGTTCGGCGGTCGCCAGTCGGCCACAGGGAGCCAGCCCCGCCAGGCTGCCCAGATCCCGCCCCTCGACGCTCGAACCGGCGCGACAGCTGCCCCCGGTCAATAGCAGATCCTCGGCTTCGAGCACGGCTTTCAGCAACAGTCGGCCGACACGCCCGCTGCATCCCGGAACACCGATCCTGAGTTGCGATTCCACTGGTCTGGTCGTCATGCAAGGTCTCCTGTCCTGAACAGGACGCGCGGGAAATTCGCGAAGGTTTCGGCACCGTTCTCGGTGACCACGAAGGACTCGCTGATGACGATGCCGTAATCCTAGGCCCAGATCGCGGGTATGCAATGGAAGGTCATGTTCGGCTGCATGATCGTCTTGTCCCCCTGGCGGATCGAGCAGGTCAGCTCGCCCCAGGTCGGGGGGTAGCCGATGCCGACGGGATAGCCGATCCGGGAATCCTTCTCGATCCCGTGCCGGCTGATGACCCGCTTCCACACGGTCTCCAGTTCCTCCAGAGCCACGCCGGGCGCGACCGTTTCGAGCACGGCGTTCAGCCCCTCGGCGATCACCTTAGCGAGATCTTGCATGCGCCGATTTGGTTCACCGATGAAGATGCAGCGCGACAAGGGGGCGTGATAGCGGTGGCGGACGCCGCCGAGTTCGATATAGAACATCTCGCCGTCCTTGAGCGGCGCATCGGTCCAGCTCAGATGCGGGGCCGAACAATACTCGCCGACCATGGCATTGGGCGGCTTGCAGGTGAAGGTACCGCCGATGCCCGGCAGGCCCGCCGTCGTGACCTTGTTCACTTCGGCCATCACATCGCATTGACGCACGCCCGGGGCCGCCGTGTCGATCGCCGCCCGCATGGCCGCAGCGGCGATCCGTCCGGCCTCGCGCATGAACTGGATCTCGCGCTCGGATTTGGTCAGGCGGATCCAGTTCACCAGCAGAAAGGCATCGACGAAGTTTGCACTGGGCAGACCGCTGGTCAGGATCTGGTGCCAGCGCGCCGTGTAGTAATAGTCGTCCATTTCCACACCGATGCGGCGCCTGCCCCAGCCACGCTCACGGAGCAGCTCGACCAGGAAATCCATCGGATGGCGCTCGCGCGAGCCCACATAGCTGTCCGGATAGGGGATCACATGCTCCGGCTTCAGAAAGGCCGTGAACTTCGCGCCCACCGCGTCCATCTTGCGTCCGACCCAGAGCGGCTCTTCCAGCTCCGGTGCCACGACCACCATCTGCGGGGTGTAGAACGACCAGCCATCATAGCCGGTCAAGTAGAACTGGTTGGCGGGGCTGGCGATCAGTAGCAGATCCATCCCCTGCTCGGCCATGCTGTCCTTGGTGCGCTGGATACGGGCCAGATATTCGGCACGCTCGAAAAGGTTCATGTCATGTTCCTCAAACCGTTGAATTACCGAGATCCGACGTTATGGCTGTTATAATGCCCGCCAATGTCTATCGACCGCGGAGTCGTAACCAGTGAGCTCGAAAGAACTGAAGCAAGTGGGGCTGAAGGTCACGCTGCCGCGCATGAAGATACTCGATATTCTGCATGAGAACAGCGACCAGCATCTCAGCGCCGAGGACATTTACAAGACCCTGCTGGGTGCCGGTGAGGAAATCGGCCTGGCCACCGTCTACCGGGTCCTGACCCAGTTCGAATCCGCCGGTCTGGTCAAGCGGCACAATTTCGAGGGCGGCCAGGCGGTATTCGAACTCGACGAGGGCGGGCATCACGATCATATCCTGTGTCAGCAGTGCGGCAAGATCGAGGAATTCTACGACGAGGAGATCGAGCAACGGCAGCAGGCCATAGCGACCCGGTTCGGTTTCGAACTCGCCGATCATAGCTTGATACTGTATGGCAACTGCACCCGCAAGGACTGTCCCAACCGCCCGGTCTGAAGGAAGGTAGTTCGCACAGTGAATTTTTTTGATAAGCATTCGCATTTACATCCTTAATTTCATCTGCTACCTTGCTCCTGCACATTCTCAATCGGGAGCTTGCCATGCATAAGACGCTTTTGTTGTCCCTGCTCGGCGTGGTGCTAGGCGGTTCAGCCGCCTTGGCCAACGAGCTGACATTGTATTCGGGCCGTGGCGAAGCCCTGGTCGAGCCGCTAATCCAGCAGTTCCAGGAACAGACCGGCATCAAGGTCAACGTCCGCTACGGCGACACCGCCCAGCTGGCCGTGCTGCTGCAAGAGGAAGGCGCCCGCAGCCCCGCCGATCTGTTCTGGGCCCAGGACGCCGGAGCGCTGGGGGCGACTTCGATGGCGGGCCTGTTCGCACCCCTGCCGGCGGATATCCAGACCGACCTGCCGGCGATCTACACCAGCACCACCGGCACCTGGCTGGCCACCAGCGGGCGGGCCCGCACCCTGGCCTATTCGACCACGCGGGTCGGCGCCGACGAGCTGCCGGCCAGCATCGCCGACCTGACCGATGAGCGTTATCGCGGGCGGGTCGGCTGGGCACCGACCAACGGCTCCTTCCAGGCTCACGTCACCGCCCTGCGACTGGTGCTGGGCGAGGACTCCGCCCGCGACTGGCTGACCGCCATGCGCGCCAACAGCACCCAGGCATACCGCAATAACACGGCACTGGTTCAAGCCATCGCCGATGGCGAAATCGACTTTGCACTGGTAAACAACTATTATCTGCTGCGATTCCTGGCCAATGACGCCGATTTTCCGGTCGCCCAGACGTTTTTCCAGGCAGGTGACATCGGCAATCTGGTCAATGTGGCGGGTATCGGGATCCTGGCGACCAGCAGCCAGGGCGAGCAGGCGCTGCAATTCGTGCGGTTTCTTCTCGACACCCCGACACAACGGTTTTTCACGGATACGGTATATGAGTATCCGGTGGTCGGCGGGGTCGAGCCCAATGCGCGGCTGGAATCCTTCGAGCGCCTGCTGGAACTCAGTCCCGAGGTTGATCTGGACGCCCTGGAAGACCTGGAAGGTACCCTGAACCTGTTGCGAGACGTGGAGCTATTGTAAGGCTTGCCGACTGCACGACGCTCACCCCCGCTGTTCATCCTGATCCCGGCCCTGGCGGCCGGGATCAGCATGTTTCTGCCCCTGGTTTATCTGGTCCTGCGCGCCTTCGAGGCCGATCTCGCGGTGGTCCAGGCGCTGATCCTGCGCCCGCGCACCCTGTTGCTGCTCAACAATACCCTGCTGCTGACCTTTGGCGTGCTGGTCGCCACCACCCTGATGGCCTTGCCGCTGGCTTGGCTGGCGGTGCGCTCCGACCTCCGCTACCAGCGGGTGATTACCCTGCTGGGCGTGCTGCCGCTAGCCATCCCCGGCTATGTCATGGCCTATGCCCTGATCGGCCTGGGTGGCAACTACGGCTTCATGGCGCGCATCTTCGACTGGCCGATACCCCGGCTCCAGGGTTACTGGGGGGCGCTGGCGGCGCTCAGTCTTTACACTTATCCGTATCTGTTCCTCAATCTGCGTACCGCACTGGCCGGCCTCGATCCCGCCCTGGAGGAAAGCGCCCGCAGCCTGGGCTACAGCAGCCGGCGCACCTTCTGTCGGGTCACTTTGCCACATCTGCGCCCGGCGCTGCTGGCCGGCTGGTTGGTAATCAGTCTCTACGTGCTGGGCGATTTCGGGGCCGTCGCCTTGATGCGCTACGAGGTGTTCAGCTACGCCATCTTCACCCAGTATTCCGGCGCTTTCGATCGCATCTACGCGGCATGGCTGTCCTTGATGCTGCTGGGACTGACCCTGACTTTCATCCTGCTGGAATCCACCCTGCTCGGTTCGCGGCGCCTGTCCCGGATTGGCACCGGCGTCGCCCGGCGGGTACGCAGCGTGCCGCTAGGGCGTTACCGTCTTCCGGCCTATGGTTTTCTGGCCCTGCTGTTCGGCGCCTCCCTG
>CAYMHN010000367.1:0-4291 GCA_964390235.1 uncultured Candidatus Competibacteraceae bacterium | reverse complement strand
CCACTGGGCGAGGCTCCAGGTGCGAGACCGAGCGGGCCTCGGCGCGCAGCCGGCGGTTGAACTCCAGCCGCACTTCCTTGCCGATGATGTTCCACTTGTCGCGGTTCAGCGTGGCGCGCAGGATGCACTCCGGCGCCCGGGGCGAATCGTCCGTGCCGGATTCGCCGCCGAACACTTCCAGCAGGGCGACCGGTTCGGTGGCGCTGCGCGGCAGGCGCACCATGAAGCAGTGCTCGGCGTACACATCGGGGCAGTCGAAGCCGGCGCTCACGGCTTCAGTCCGACGCGCTGTCATGGTCCCAGTCCAGCCGTTCCCAATCGAGTTCGGCCTGCTCGGCGAAGTGGACGAAGGCGCGGCCGGTCTCGAAGCGCAGCCGATTCCAGCGCAGGGTGACTTCGGTGATGCCCGACAGCCGCTTGCAGTCCTCCAGCAACCGGGCGAGATCCTCGGACGACAGCGCGACCTCTTCACCGAAGCTGAACCCGCACCAGGCCTTGTCGCTGCTGCCCTTGAGTTCCAGCTTGCCGCCCAGCAGGCGGACGCCGCCGGCGTTCTTCATCGCCTCCAGCGCCGTGTAGGTCTCGCGGGTCGAGCTGAGCGTATGGCGCGAGCGCAGCAGCACCGGCAGATCGTCGCGCGGCCGGCGCGGCTGCCGTGGTCCCCGGTTTTCGTGGGCATGGGGCGTCCGGGGCGGGTCGAGCTGCTGCTCCTCGGACCACCGGCCGCTGGCGCGGGCGATCAGCCGGATGCGCTGGGCATCGGCGGGCACGCCGATGCGCCCGGACAAGGGCTGGCCGTCCTTGGGGCTGGTGCCGTCGAAGCTGACGAACACCTCGGCGCTCTTGGGATGCACCGCCACGGACAGAACATGGCCGTTCGGTGTGGAGGCATAGCTCGGCTCCAGCTCGAACGGCGCCCGCCATTCGTACACCTCGCCGGTGGTCGCCGAGCCCCGGCTGTCGACCGCCAGAAACCGCACCAGCGGGCCGTAGGTCTCCCAGCGCCCGCCGCTGATCTTCTCGGAATCCGGGGTCGGCATGCCGGACTCGGAGGCGTAGACGGTATCGGCGTTGATCGGGGTGACCGACAGCCGATACAGGCCGTCGTCGAGGGTATCCTCCAGCGCCACGCGGACCTCGGTCACCTTCGCGAACGGGCCTTTTTCGACCACCCCGTTGGCGTTGCGCCAGAATTCCCGGTCGCAGCATTCCTTGATCAGGCGGTCCAATCCGCGCGGCGGCAGCCAGACCCAGCCCGACTTGGCGGCGGCCTTGCGGCGCAGCTCGGCCTCGGGCACCGCCTTGGCGTCGAACAGTTCCTCCTCGGCGTCCAGGCGCAGCGTGTCGAGATTCTCGTCGAACTTTTCCTCGGTGTAGTACTTGCCGCGTTTCACCAGCGCCTCGACGATCTGCTGCTCGCCGCTGTAGTCGTTGTTGTCGAAGCGCATCTCGAAGTCAGTGACTTCCCGCAAGCGATTATTGGACGACGGGAACACGATGGTCTTGAAAGCCTCGCGCACCGCGCTCAGGAACTGGTTGGCGGTCTTCTCGCGGTAGTCGCTGACCTCGCGGTACTGGCTGCTGTCCTTGCCGTTGCGGGCGACGACCGCTTTCTGCACCGCCTCGGTGGCGTGGTACTGCCGGGCCAGATTGCGCATGGTGCCGACGGCGTTGGAATCGGCGGTCAGCACCAGCACCCGGTTGGGGCGTTCGTCGTTGCGCCACCATTGCTCGAATTCCGGCGGCAGGCGGTTGGCCGGCTGCTCCAGGATGATCAGCCGGATCTGGTCCTCGTGGGTCTGGAGTTCGTCCAGTGCCGGCAGAGCGAAGATCACCTCGTGGTAGCACTTGCGCTCGCGCGGGCTGAACACTTCCAGCAGCTTGGCGCGCAGTTCGCGGTCGACCACTTCTTCGGACAAGCCGGCGGCCACGTCCTGGATCTGGGCCAGCACATTGGCGGTCTGGCCGAAATGGAACCGGTTGTCGGCGGCGGCCAGGAACAAATACCAGGCCTTGCCGCGCAAGCTTTCCAGGGCGTCCTTGATCTCGGAGACGCTGTTCAGCGGATCGAGCAGGCACTCGACGGTCTCGTTCTCGCGCAGGCCCAGCACCGGGTTCTCGGCCGAGGACAGCGAAGCCATCAGCAGCAGCTTGGCGACCGAGGTGGCGGCCCGATTGCCCTTGCTGTCGTCCAACTTCTCGGCCAGGGCGTTGCCGTTGTCGGCGATGTCGCGGGCGATGGCGTTGCTGAAGTTGGGGTTGATCTTGCGGATTTCCTCCATCGCTCCGGGCACGTTGAGATCCAGATGCTGCAAGCCGATCAGGAACACCGACTCGTCCGACTGCCAGGCCGCGCGCACCGCGTGGCGCAGAATGCGGATCAGCGCCCGGGTCTGCTGGTAACCGCTGTTTTCCTTGAAACGGGCGACGATGTCGCGCAGCGAGGGATGGAAGGGGTAGGATTCGCGGATGCGCTGCAGAAAGGTTTCCGGCGCGGCGACCACGGCATCCAGCTTCTTGGCCTTGTTGAGCGCATCGACATAGGCTTGGGCCACCTCCTCGATGCGCTCCTCGTCCGGCAGCTCGTCGAACAGCTTCTTGCGCACGATCTGGAAGATCTCGCCCGAGTTCTGCCGGACCGGGGTGATCTCCTCGGCGTACTTGTTGGCCTGCTTGGACAGATTGTCGATCAGTGTCTTGACCGCGTTGGAACCGGCGCGGTAGACATCGTCGCGCAGATTGGTCAGCAGGATGCAGGTGCGCGGCAGCCGCGGCAGCGCGGCGAACAAGCGCTCCAGCGCCGCCAGGGTGACATCGGCCAGGGTGCTGGCGCCGACGGCGTGGGACTGGGCCAGCTGTAAGTAGCTCGGCAGTTCGTCGAGCAGGATCAGGGTCGGTGTGTCGCCAATCAGCTCCACCCAGTCGCTGGAACCGGGCGCGCGGGCGCCGTCCTTCCAGAAACGGGCGAAGGCGGACGAGCGGTCCAGCCGATCGGCGATGTATCCCCAGAGAAAGTTGTCCGGGCTGTCGTGGCCGTTGAACACCACCGTCTTGACGCCCTCGAACCGGCACAGCGGGTGCAGCCCGGGCGCGACCCGCTGGCGCACCAAAGGATTTTCCGCCAACAAGGCGAAGGCGATCAGATTGTGGGTCTTGCCGCCACCCATGGACTGCGACAGGTAGTAGGCGCCGACATCGGACTCGCCCGACAGCCGCTTGAAGCCGTTGTACAGCAGCCGTTCCATGCCTTCGGTGAAGTGGTTGCGGCGGAAGAACTTGTCGGCATCGATGCGCCTGTCGCGCAGATCGCTCAGCTCGGCGATCTGATCGGCCAGGCTGTCGCTCCAGACGATCTCCGAGGGGGCGCAGGCTTGCTTGACGGTGGTGACGGTCATTCCGACTCCTTATCGCCGTTCGGACCCGAAGCCCGGCCAGCTACGGCAGTACATGGACCGGGCCGTAGTCACTCGCCATGGTCTTCCGGCGGTTGCCAATCCCGGTAGGCATCCTGCGCCGCCAGCATCCGCTGGTGCACGGGGGCGAGTTCGCTGGCAGCGGACGGCAGGGCCTTGGTGAGCAGGATCGTCGCGGCGATATCCTTGGTGTATTGCTCGCAGCGATTGCGATAATGGCGCCGCGTCTTGGTGCAGACCAGGGTCTGGGGCGAACCCTTGCGCTCGGTCACATGGGTCATGTCCAGGTCATGGCTGTCGATCAGTCGATGCAGTACCTGGCGGCGTTCCTTGCGCACCCGGAAACGGTGCACCCGGGCCTCGGGGTCGCGGGCGAAGTCCTGCAATTCCTGCCAGTCCTCGCCGACGGGCTTGATCTTGACCTTCTGCCGCCAGTCGGCTGGATCGTCGGGCGGCGTCTCGCTGCGATCGAGGAGGAAGGCGGCGACCTCTCGCCACAGCGTCAGATAAACCGGGTCGTTCGCCACCGACTCGCCATGGGTTTCGCGCTGCGCCTGCAGCAGCAGGGTCAGCAGTTCGACCGGATCGTAGCGCTTGTGGTCCGCGCTCAGATGCGCCACGGCTTGCAGGCGCAGGGATTCGAGTCCGAGCGTAGCCAGCGCGTCCAGGAATGCGGACAGCAGCGGTACGTCCACGGACCGAGCGGGCTGGCTCACGAATGACCAGTCCAGCGCTTCGGGCTTGGCCGCCAGTCCTTGCACGCACGCCAGGGCGACCGGGCTCAGGGCGGTGCGCGCCGTTTCGTCGCCGGCCTCCACCAGTGCCAGGAACAGACCGATGCACTCGGCGCGGCGGGAGGCGGCCTGTTGGTGGATCAG
>CAYMHN010000366.1:0-4305 GCA_964390235.1 uncultured Candidatus Competibacteraceae bacterium | reverse complement strand
GCTGACCGAACCGGGCCTTGTCGCCGGCCAGGATGAAGTCGCACATCATGGCCAGCTCGCAGCCGCCGCCCAGGGCATAGCCATTGACGGCGGCGATCACCGGCTTGCGGCAGCGGACGACTCGCTCCCAGGAGCCGATATAGTCCTCCAGATACATGTCCATGGCGCTCTTGGTCTGCATCTCCTTGATGTCGGCCCCGGCGGCGAAGGCCTTCTCGCTGCCGGTGATGACGATGGCGCCGATGGCCTCGTCGGCCTCGAATTCGTCCAGGGCCAGGGACAGCTCGGCCATCAGGGCGCGGTTCAGGGCGTTCAACGCCTGCGGTCGGTCGAGGGTGATCAGACCGACGGCATCACGGCGCTCGACCAGGATATTACTGTAGGACATGGGGACTCCCGGCTGGGGAAATGAAGTATCCGGCTATTGTTGCGATAGCCGGATACTTGTCAATGCGGAATCAACGAGGTACGTCGGGGTTGAGCTGCTCGGCCAGATAGTCCAGCACCTGGGCGCGGATCTCGGGCACCATTTCCTGCATGCCCTGATTCTCCACCATCCAGGTCAGGATCTGGTCCCAGCGTTCGCGATTCAGCCGCTGTTGGCGGATGATAGCGGTGGAATGGCAGCCGATGCAGTGCTGGAAGGTCTCCAGACGACCTTCGCCTTCCGGCAGCCCGCCATAGTCGAACTGGGCCTGCGCCGGCAGGCTCAGGCCGACTAGCAGCAGCGCCGGGTACGGCATCCTCATACGGCGATCACCGCGATCCGGTGCTGGGCGTTGTTGCCATAGCCGCGCGGATTCCAGCCCGGCACCACGGCGGGTTGCATGACGCCGGCGTCATCGGTGGCGCGGGCCCAGATCTCGTAATAGCCTACCGAGGGGAATTCCACTTCGGCATGCCAGCGCTGCCAGGCGTAACGGTTGATCGGGGCGCTGAGATCGGCCTTGATCCAGGTGGCGCCGAAGTCGATCGAGACATGCATTTCGCTGACTTCCCGATCACCGGCCCAGGCCTGACCGCGGATGGCCAGCGGCTGGCTAGCGGGCGCTTCGACATTGGTCTCGGGGAAGGTGATCACCGATTTCACCGGCATCGATTCCATCACCACCATGTCTTCATGCGGCACGTCGGTGCCCGGGGCGACCGGATGGCGCGGCATGCGGTAGGACAGACCAGTCATGCCGGGGCCATCGTGCTCCTGGTCGCGCACCCAGATCCGGGTCAGCCACTTCTGCGAGCAGGAACCCGGCCAGCCCGGTATCACCAAGCGTAGCGGTCCGCCGTGGGCCAGGGGCAGGGCTTCACCGTTCATTTGCCAGACCAGGAGATTGTGCGGATCCCTGGCCTTTTCGATCGGCACCCCGCGGCTGATGGCCTGCCGGCCCGGATCGCCGGACAGATGAGGGTCGGCGCCGAAATGTCCGGTGTAGACCGCCGAGGATTTGAACCCCGCCCGATCCAGCACGTCCACCAGCCGGCAGCCGGTCCACTCGCCGTTGCCGACCGCGCCGATGATCCACTGGTTGCCGCTGGCCGGCGGGTTGAAGCCGGCCCGACCGTTGCCGCCGCATTCCAGCTGGGCTTGCAGGGTGACGGTTTCGAACTCTTGCTGCAACTCGGCCAGGGTCAGTTCCAGGGGCTGGTCAACCTCACCATCGATGGTCAGAGTCCAGTTGGCGGGGTCTTCGGCCGGTTCCGGCAGGCCGCCGTTGTTGCGCACGAAGAAATTCCGGATCGGGGTGACGTCCGGGTCCAGCAGGTGCGCGGGTGTTTCCAGATTCACCGGGCGATCATTGCGGATGATGATGCCTTCCTTGCCCAGCAGCTCGAAATCCTGCGGGGTATCGGCCAGCGCCGCCGGGATCAATCCGCCCGGCATATTGCGCGCGAAGGGAATGGCGGTGGCACCCACGGCGGCGGTCATGGCAGCCAGTCCGGCGCCTTTCAGAAAGCCCCGTCGGTCGCTGTCCAGCACCCGGCCGAAGCTCAGCCAGTCGGCCCGTTCGGGGTCTTTCTCGTAAAGCTCGCGAATACCATACTCGCGCTTTTTATCGGTCATTGCCTATCCTCCTTATGGTTATGGACTTGCTAATGTTAGGGCAGTCTAATATTTCGGGCAAGCCATCAATTGCTCAGCGTGGCTTCAATCCGCGCCCCGCCCAGATCGCTGTCCCCGATCCGCAGCTGCCCCTGATAGACCTCCTCGACCAGATCGCGTACCACTGCCAGGCCGATGCCATGACCGGGAGTGTCGCGATCGGCGCGCTGGCCGCGAGCCAGGATGCGGTCGCGCTGATCTTCGGGGATGCCGGATCCGTCGTCGTCGATCCGCAACTGCAAGTGATCTCCCCTGGCGCGGACGCTGACGACCACCTGCTGCCGCGCCCATTTGCAGGCGTTGTCGGTCAGATTACCCAGGATCTCCAGCAGGTCGCCTTCATCGCCCTGGAAGCGGACCGTGCTGTCACAGTCGATGACGAACTTGATCTGCTTGTCGGCATAGACCTTGAGCAGGGAGTCGCGCACCTTGTGCAGCAGGGCACCCACATCCACGGAGGCCGTCAAGGCGCTGCGTCCGGATGCGGCGGCGCGGTGCAGCTGATAGTCCACAGTCTGATTCATGCGTTCCAGCTGCTGGCGCACGGTGCGCCGCAACTCCTCGGCTGGAACGGTCTCGCGGCTGCTGCTGTTGAGAACCGCCAGCGGTGTCTTGAGGCTGTGGGCCAGATCGGCCAAGGCGTTGCGCGAGCGTTCCAGGCGCTGATGGCCTTCGCGGATCAGGCTGTTGAGATTGTCGGTCAGGGTTTGTAATTCACGCGGATAACGGCCGGACAGCAGCTGGCGGCGGCCGGTTTCGATCTCCCGCACCTCGCGGGCCACTTGCCGCAGCGGTTGCAGGGTCCAGCGCAGCACCACGACCTGCACGGTCAGCAGCACCAGGGCTGCGCCCAGCAGCCAGAACCACAGGCTGCGCCGGAAGCTGTCGACCAGTTCTTGCAGATAGCGCTCGCTCTCGGCCACCCAGAAGGTGTAACCGCGATAGCTGTCCTCATCCAGCTCCCAGGTGACCGAGAAACCGTACAGCAACAGGCCGAGCTGCTCGCTGGTGCGGTGGAATTCGAACCGGGAATTGCCCGGGGCGGGGGCCTCGGGCAGGGGCTGGATCCGCAGTCCCAGCATGGAATCCGAACGCCAGAGTGTGTGGCCCTGGGAGTCCGTGACCATGGCGAACAGGCCCGAGTCCGGGATCAGCAAGCGAACTTCGGGCAGCGCGCGCGGCAAGCTCAGGTTCTGCTCGGCGTCGATCTCGGCCGCGCCCAGCAACATGTAGACTTGCGCTTGCAGGCGATCGCGCACCGCGTTCAGGGCGCTATCCCGGAACGCCTTGTCCAGCGCCAGGCCGGTCAGACCGAGAAAAGCGATCAACACCGCGCTGGCCGCCAGCAGCAGACGCGCGGTGAATGACAGCATCAGCCGCTGCGGGTCAGCCGGAAGCGATAGCCGCGCCCGCGCAGGGTCTCGATGGGGTTGAGTTCGCGGTCGGGGTCCAGCTTGCGGCGCAGCCGACCCACCAGAACTTCCAGCACATTGCTGTCTCGGTCGAGGTCTTCCTGATACAGGTGGTCGCTGAGTCCGGTCTTGGTGATCACTTCGCCGGCATGCAGCATCAGGTGTTCCAGCAACCGGTACTCGTAGGCGGTCAGTTCGATCGGCTGGCCGTCTACCGTAACGGTCTGGCTGTTGGTGTCCATGACCACCGGTTCGCATTGCAGCACCGGCTGGCTCCAGCCGCTGGCCCGCCGCACCAGGGCGCGCAGCCGGGCCAGCAATTCCTCGAAGTGGAATGGTTTCACCAGATAGTCGTCGGCGCCGGCTTCCAGTCCGTCGACCTTGTCCTGCCAGCGGCCGCGCGCGGTCAGGATCAGGATCGGAAAACCGCGCTCGGCTTGGCGCCAGTGGCGGATGATCTTGATGCCGTCCAGATCGGGCAGGCCCAGATCGACCACGGTCACGTCGATCGGGTATTCCTCGCCCAGGTAAAGCCCCTCCTTGCCGCTGCCCGTGGCATCGACCACATGGCCTTGCTGGCGCAGTTGCTGCTCGATGTCCTGGCGTAGCCGGTCCTCGTCCTCGATCAGCAGGATACGCATGGCGTCAATCGGGGTTGATGTGCAGCACGCGGACCCGTCCATCGCCGAGCAAGACCCTGACTTCGTAGCCCGGTCGCTGCGGATTGTCGCTGGGCCGCACGCTCAGCACGCGCCCGCCGGTCTGGTCGCGAGCGATCCGGGCGGCCGCATC
>CAYMHN010000365.1:0-4310 GCA_964390235.1 uncultured Candidatus Competibacteraceae bacterium | reverse complement strand
GCCCGGCAGGACTCGAACCTGCAACCCTCGGCTTAGAAGGCCGATGCTCTATCCGATTGAGCTACAGGCGCATGTCGAGCCTTCCCGGGTTGGCCGTTCTGGTCGGGGTAGAGGGATTCGAACCCCCGACCCCCTGCTCCCAAAGCAGGTGCGCTACCAGACTGCGCTATACCCCGTACTACGCTTGAAACCTGAAACGTAAACTGCTGGCAAGCGATATATGGTATTTAGAGAAAACCGATCCGTCAACGGTGGCATCACATTCTGCGCCAAACAGTCCCCTCGGGTCCATCCTCGAGGATCACGTCCTGCTCGACCAGCTGATCGCGAATCCGGTCGGCCTCTGCCCAGTCACGCTGGCTGCGCGCCCGACTGCGCTGCGTCAGCAGCGCTTCGATCCGATCATCGTCCAGTCCGTCATTCGATCCACGCAGAAACCGCTCCGGATCGTCCTGCAACAAACCCAGCACACCGCCCAGATGACGCAAGACCGCGGCAGGTTCGGCACCCGAACCGCCCTGCTGGCGGCAGCGGTTCAGTTCCCCAGCCAGATCGTGCAGCACGGCAAAGGCCTCGGGGGTATTGAAGTCGTCGTCCATGGCGGCGGTGAAGCGCTGGACATGGTCTCCGGGTACCGGAGCGTCGATGACCGGGCATCCCCGCAAGGCCGTGTACAAGCGGGTGAGCGCCGCGCGTGAACCGTCGAGACTCCGATCCGAATAATTCAGCGGGCGACGGTAGTGGCTGGCCAGTATGAAATAGCGCAACACCTCGGCCGGATAATGGGCCAGCACTTCGCGCACCGTGAAGAAATTGCCCAGGGACTTGGACATTTTCTCGTCATCGACCTGGACGAAACCATTGTGCATCCAGCAATTGACGAAGCGGCAACCCGTCGCGGCCTCGCTCTGGGCGATCTCGTTTTCGTGATGCGGAAACTTGAGGTCCATGCCGCCGCCATGGATGTCGAAATGCTCACCCAGGTGTTGGATGGACATGGCCGAGCACTCGATATGCCAGCCCGGACGCCCGGCACCCCAGGGCGACGGCCAGCTGGGCTCATCCGGCTTGGCCGCTTTCCAGAGCACGAAGTCGAGGGGGTCGCGCTTGGCGGCGTCGACTTCGACCCGGGCACCGGCCCGCAGATCCTCGACACGCTTGTTGGATAGCTGTCCGTAGGCTGCGAACCGACTGACTTGATAATAGACATCACCGTTATCCGCCCGGTAGGCGTAGCCCTTGTCCAGCAGCGCCTGGATCAGGCCGACGATGGCATCGATCGACTCGGTGGCGCGCGGTTCAATATCGGGCCGCAGGATGCCCAGGGCATCGCAATCCTCGTTCATGGCGGCGATGAAGCGTTCGGTCAGGGTGTCGATGTCCTCCTTGCACTCACGGGCCCGCCGGATGATCTTGTCATCGATGTCGGTGATATTGCGCACATAGGTCACCCGGAAACCACGCCAGCGCAGATAGCGCACCACGGCGTCGAACACCACCAGCATCCGGGCATGGCCGACATGGCAGTAATCGTAGACCGTGATGCCGCAGACATAGAGTCGGACATGGCCAGGTTCCAGGGGTTGCAGGACTTGCTTGCGACGGGTCAGGCTATTGAAGATATGCAGCATGCGGGGCCGGATACGGTTGGCTTAGTTTTGCGTCGCCTATTATGATGCGTCATCCCTTCGATTACCAAAGGACTCTAGACATGTTGAACAAAACCCTGACGGCCACCCTGGCCTTGATGCTGGCGGGCGGTTCGGCGCTGGCGGAAACCCGGGTCAAGCTGGAAACCTCCATGGGCGATATCGTCTTGTCGTTGAACGAGCAAAGCGCACCGGCCACGGTGGCGAACTTTCTCCAGTACGTGCGCGACGGTTTCTACGACGGCACGGTGTTCCACCGCGTCATCGACGGTTTCATGGTGCAGGGTGGCGGCTTTACCGCCGACTACAGCCAGAAATCGACCCGCCCACCGATCCACAACGAAGCCGACAACGGGCTGGCCAACGACCGGGGCACCATCGCCATGGCGCGCACTCCCGATCCCGACTCGGCCACGGCGCAGTTCTTCATCAATGTCAGCGACAATGCCTTCCTGAATCACACCGCCCCCACCGCCCAGGGCTGGGGTTATGCGGTATTCGGCCGGGTCGTCGAGGGTATGGAGGTGGTCGACGCCATCCGCCAGGTACCGACCGGCGCGGCCGGCCCATTTCGCCAGGATGCTCCGCAAACCCCTGTTGTGATCGAGCGAGCCAGTATCCTGGCCGACGACTGAGGCCGTGACCACACTGTTCATATCGGACTTGCATCTGGACCCGAATCGCCCGGAGATCACCGAACTGTTCCGCGAGTTTCTGGCCGGACCGGCCAGGCAGGCCGAAGCGCTCTATATTCTCGGTGACCTGTTCGAGGTCTGGATCGGCGACGACGACGACACCCCGCTGGCCGCTCAGGTAGCGGATGCCCTGCATGCCTTGCGCGAGGCCGGGGTATCCAGCTACTTCATTCACGGCAACCGCGATTTCCTGCTCGGCGAGCGCTATGCGGAACGGGCCGGGCTGACCCTGCTGCCCGAGTTGCAGGTCATCGAACTGCATGGCGTACCCACGTTGATCCTGCACGGCGATACTCTGTGTACCGATGATGTCGAATACCAGGTGTTTCGCCGCAAGGTGCGCGATCCGCGCTGGCAGCGACGGATGCTGAGGCTGCCCCTGTTCATGCGGCGTTTCCAGGCCGCGCGGATGCGCAAGGCCAGCCAGCAGGCCACGCAACTCAAGCCCGAGCACATCACCGATGTCAACCCGGACACGGTGACCGAAACCTTGCGGGCCTTCGGGGTGCGGCGCATGATACATGGCCACACCCACCGACCGGGGATGCACCACTTCGAACTCGATGGCGAGCCCGCCCAACGCATCGTCCTGGGTGACTGGGGCGAACAAGGCAGCGTGCTCCACTGCGCCGCCGATGGCTGGCAACTGGATACCCTGGAGCGGAGTGCGTGATGCAGCGCCGCTTCTTGCTTGCCCTGCTGAGCGCCGCCCTGGTCCTGGGCGGCGGTTCCGCCGCCTGGTTGTGGAGCGCTCAGGACGGCGCCGACCGCTACCGGATCGTGCGCAAGATTCCGCACGATCCGCGGGCCTTCACCCAGGGTCTGCTCTACCATGACGGCGCGCTGTACGAGAGTACCGGGCTGTACGGTGAGTCCTCGCTGCGCCGGCTGAATCCCGACGGCGGACGCATCGAACGGCTGCACCGGCTGGCGCCGGAATTGTTCGGCGAAGGACTGGCCCTGGTCGGCGACCGACTGATCCAGCTTACCTGGCGCGAAGGCCGGGCCCTGGTCTACCGGCTCGACGATTTCACGCCCTCGGGCGAGTTCGGCTACGACACCGAGGGCTGGGGTCTGGCCTACGATGGCCAGCATCTGGTGATGTCCGACGGCAGCGCCCGGCTGTATTTTCGCGACCCCGACAGCTTCCGGCTGTTGCGCACCGTCACGGTCACCGAACAGGGCCGCCCGCTGGCCCGGCTCAACGAACTGGAAGTCATCGACGGGGAAATCTGGGCCAATGTGTTCATGACCGACAGCATCGTGCGCATCGACCCCGCCACCGGCGTGGTACGAGAGCGGCTGGATTTCAGCAAGCTGCTGGCGCCAGAGGATCGGCACGGCAACGAGGATGTGCTCAACGGCATCGCCTACGATGCCGTGGGGAATCGACTGTTCATCACCGGCAAGCGCTACGCGTACATTTATCAGATCGAACTGCGCTAGGAGATTTGCTTGCAACGATACCGCTCTAGCGCTTGGAATCCGTCGACCGATCCTCCTTGTCCTGGCGATGATCGCCGGTCAGATTCTCGAAAAAGCTTTTCACCCCGTCCAGCCAGCTGCTGTGCTGCGGCGAATGTCGGTGCCCCCCGTCCACCATGCTGTCGCTGAACTGGCGCAACAGTTCCTTCTGCTCCTTGGTCAGATTCACCGGAGTCTCGATGCGCACCTGGCAAAGCAGGTCGCCCACCGGTCCCCCGCGCACCGGCTTGACGCCCTTGCCGCGAATCCGGAACAGCTTGCCGGTCTGGGTCTCGGTGGGAATCTTGAGGCTGACCTTGCCGTCCAGGGTCGGCACATCCAGTTCACCGCCCAGCGCCGCCGTGACGAAGCTGATCGGCATTTCGCAGTGCAGATGGTTGTCCTCGCGGGTGAAGATCGGGTGCTCCATGACCTGAATCTGCACATAGAGATCGCCCGGTGGTCCGCCATTGGCACCCCGCTCGCCCTCCCCCGCCAGACG
>CAYMHN010000364.1:0-4311 GCA_964390235.1 uncultured Candidatus Competibacteraceae bacterium | reverse complement strand
GGCGAACGCTGCCAAACGCCGCCCCGGCAAGCAACCCGGTGCACCGGGCCGGGGCCGCACCCAAGTACTTCACGCCCACGAGACCCGCGTGCATTCCCCGAGCCACTGCGCCGGGTGCGCTCGGCCACTGAGCGAAGCTGCGGGCGCGGCCTACACCGGCTTCCAGGCACTGGATGTGCAGTGGGGAGACGGCCAGCGGGCGGGCCTGACGGTCCGAGTGATCGATCACCGCTACTACGAAGTGCCCTGCCCCTGCGGCCATCGCACCCGCGCGGTGGCCGAGCGCGGGGCGGTCGATCCGCTGCTCGAGGCATCGAACTGAACGAATGGCGGGTGGTCGGAGCAGGGCTGGCGGCGCTGATCGTGGCCCTGAGCCGGAAGGCCGGACCCCTGCGCTTTCGCCTGTCGCGGGCGCGGATTCGCGAGTTTCTGCACGAGTGGCTGGGCGTGGAGCTGAGCACCGGCACGATCCATCGGACCCTGCACGAAGCCGCCGCCGCGCTGGCCCCGGCCGAAGACGAACTGGTGCAGGCGGTGCTGGACAGCGACTTGCTGCACGCCGACGAAACTCCCTGGCCACAGCGCGAACAGACCCTGTGGCTGTGGCGGTCCGCCGCGCGGGTGTTCACGGCGGCGCACGTGACGCTGTATTACATCGCCGGGCGCGGCAAGGAACTGGCGGTCCGCCGCGCGGTGGAAAATGTCCTGGACGGGTTCCACGGCTGGCTGATGAGCGACGGTTGGACGGCGTATCGGCACTATCCCAAGCGCCTGCGCTGCTGGGCGCACCTGATCCGCAAGGCGCGCGGCCTGAGCGAGAGTGTGCACCGCGAGGCACAGCCCTTCGGGCGCACGGTGCTCGACACCCTCGACACTTTGCTCCGGGCGGTGTACGCCGCCCGGGAAGGGCCTCCGAGCGATCTGACGATCCCCCATGCCGAACGCCTGGCGGCGCTGCGCAAGGCTTGTGAGCGGCACCGCGATCATGCCCATGCCAAGACCCGGGCGCTGGCCGTGGAGTTGCTCAATGATTGGGACGCCATTTTCCAGGTGCTGCATACCCCGGCACACCCCTTGACCAATAATGCCGCGGAGAGGGCACTGCGCCATTGGGTGATCAACGGTCCGCCGCGCGGCCGCAAGCTCAGCCATGGCACCCGTACCGACACCGGCTCACGCGCCTTCGCGCTACTCGCCAGCGTCATCGACACCTGCCGCCAGCGCGGCCACTCGCCCTGGCCGTATCTGCAAACCGCTATCGCCGATCGGCGCGCCGGACGGCCGCTGGCGCCCCTGCCACAGGTGGGGGACTGATCGGCTACGTGGTGTTTCGACATCGATACTCAGATACCAATCCCGCGGGCGAATGTAGATGAAGCGCATGTCGAAGTCGCTGTCCGCGGAAGCGAATCCCCAGGCGCGGCTACCGGACTCGCAGGCGTACAGGATCGTGACGCCCTCGGCGGTCTCGATCGCCTCAAGCCTTCGGTTGATCTCTTCGATGATCTCTCGGGGTACCGATCCCATATCAGATCCGCCTGACAATAGCCTGGAAGGCCTGCACCCGGTGGGGACAAGCACGCAATGCCCTCCCTGGTCGCTTCGGTTACCCGGCCAAAGATACCCCGTCCCGGAACGGGATGCCAGCCGGCACCCTGCGCTCGCCGGACGGACCGGGTCGGCGGCCTGTTCCGGTCTCAGCGTGTCCATCCCGGAGCATGGCCGTAAGCGCTAACGCTGCCGTTCAGGTACGATGCGCGACAGGTGGGGCATCACCGGCAATCACAGGGCGAGTTCTCCGTCACAGCCATGGCCTATCCTCCTGACGTCACCGATGACGCGCAAGGGAAACCGAGTCGGCGGTCAGCCCCGTCGCTTCGGGCGTGCAGCGAGCCACTTCTTCAAAGACTCCTGACTCTCACCGGAAGGGAGGCCTGTCAGAAGGCCTTCGACACTAATATCCTCGTCCAGAGCCTCCCAGTGAATGCCAGAGCCTTTGCCGATGAGTCGCCATTCCGCCCGCTCCTCGGTGGTACCGTGGAGCAGGCGCGGGTACCAGGTCAGAGGTGCCGCGATGGTCCGCCCATCGCTCAAGACAACCCTTAGCTCGTCGCGCGTCACTTTCACTTCTTTCGCCATGGCTTGGCGAATCTCACTCGCCGAAGTACTCATTCCAGGCCTCAATCAGTGTCTCTTGGTTGTCTTCGACAATTCGCTGGATCCGTCGCAACTCAGTCGCGCCGAATCCTCCGCTCGTTTGAAGCCTGACGGGATCGAGCCAGTACTTGGCCACATTGTCGTCTCTTTCCACATGCACATGAACCGGCTCGCCTCGGTCTCCGGAATAGAAGAAGAATCGATACGGCCCGACTCTCAGAACGGTCGGCATCGGCCCGACCGCCTCCGTAAAGCTTTAGAATGCATACTCACAGTTCGACGCCAGAATCGTCGTGGCGCAACTCGACATCCCGTTGGATAAAATTCATGAATCCCTGCGAGTTGCTGATGTGCTTTAAACGGCGACATTGTCATACGAGCATGACCCATGGACGGAAACGCCGCATGTCCATTAACGGCTGCGCCTGAGCCAGGACGGCACAACAGTTCGCAGAGTCTGCGCCCGGTGAAGATGAGCATGGGATGCCCTCCCTGGTTGCTTCGGTTACCCAGCTAAAGATAGCCTGTCTCGGGCCGGGATGCCAGCCGGCGACCTGCGCTCGCAGGAACGGATCGGGTCGGGAGGATATTCCGGTGCATCGCGTGCGACCTGCGACATGCCTTTCGCGCGAGCAATGTCACCAAGTGCCTTGGCTATAAATGCGGCATCCCTGTCCGCCTCCTCCCGGAAGGTGCGCTCCGGCACACATCCTGGCGCAGAGACATTCCTTTGACGGACTATTCCTTTTATGGAATACTTCACGCATGAGCTGGGATGTCGAGTACACCGATGAGTTTGAAGTTTGGTGGAACACCTTATCGGAAGACGAGCAGGTTTCCATCGCCGCTTCAGTTCAACTGCTCGAGGAAAGAGGGCCGCAGTTGCCTTTTCCACACAGCAGCGGCATCAAAGGGTCCAAGCATCCTCGACGAGTTGAAGCGAGAGGGTTTGATCGATGGCTAAGAAATTTTCAAATCTCCGGCAGAGCATGTCCACTGAGGCTCAGGCCAAATCTCAGGCAAAAGCTAAAGCAATGCTTAAAGAAATGCCCTTGCATGAACTTCGTCGAGCCCGCGGGCTGTCCCAAGAAACGCTGGCCGATATTCTTCACGTTCAACAGCCTGCCGTTGCCAAGCTGGAGAAGCGTACGGACATGTATCTGTCCACGCTTCGAAATCATATCCGCGCGATGGGTGGCGAGCTGGAGATCATTGCCCGCTTCCCTGATGGAGAAGTTCGCATTGAAAATTTCTCCGAGCCGGAAGAAGGCCCCCTTGACACGCGGCGCATGAGTTGAGCTTGAACTGGTAAACGCCGTGCGACCGTTGGCTAACCCGGGCGTTCACAAGCTCAGCCCGTGGCCGCGAATGCGTCGTGGTACGAGACCGTAACGTTCCGCCGGCTCTCCACATCGATGCTCAGGTACCCCCGCCAAAAACCGACCGGTGCTAAAATGCCTCCATCCGCCAAGCAAAAGGCGCCCAGAGGACCGAACCCCCATGAACCATGTCTTCCACCGCCACACCCGCGGCCAGCTGCCGGTTGCCGTTGCCGGTGACGGCCCCTACGTGATCGACCGCGACGGCAAGCGCTATCTGGACGGCTCCGGGGGGGCCGCCGTGTCCTGTCTGGGGCACAACCACCCGCGGGTGATCCAGGCCATGAAGGACCAGCTCGACCGCATCCCCTACGCCCACACCGGCTTCTTCACCTCGGAACCGGCCGAAGCGCTGGCCGATCACCTGATCGCGCGCGCGCCCGGCGATCTGGACCGGGTGTATCTGGTCAGCGGCGGTTCGGAAGCCATGGAAGCCGCGCTCAAGCTGGCCCGCCAGTATTTCTGGGAGATCGGCCAGCCGCAGCGGCGCCACATCATCGCCCGGCTCCAGAGCTACCATGGCAACACCCTGGGCGCGCTGGCCGCCGGCGGCAACATGTGGCGCCGCACCCAGTTCGAACCGCTGCTGATCGAGACCCACCACATCGCCCCCTGCTACGCCTACCGCGAGCAGCGTCCGGACGAAACGCTGGAAGCCTACGGCCGGCGCGCCGCCGACGAACTGGAAGCCAAGATCCGGGAACTGGGCGAAGACAGCGTGATGGCCTTTCTGGCCGAACCGGTGGTCGGCGCCACCGCCGGCGCGGTGCCGGCC
>CAYMHN010000363.1:0-4329 GCA_964390235.1 uncultured Candidatus Competibacteraceae bacterium | reverse complement strand
GGCGCAGTTCGCTGTTGTCCAGCTCGCTCAGCTCATGCCGCAGGCGCGCCTGGACCGTGGCGAGCTGGTCGGGTTCGCAGCGGTGCTTGCGGGCCAGTCGATGGTAGTCGTCCAGGCGTTGCTCGATCTCCCTCAGGCGCTGCGGGTCGAGGTCGATGGCGGCGCCGTGATCGCGCAGGCCGGCGCCGGCTTCCTCGATCTGGATCCGGGCGCTGCCCAGCAGTTGCAGACTGGCGTGCAAGTCCGGATCGATCCGACTCAGGCTGCCCAGCTCGTTCTCCAGCCGGCTGAGCCGGGCGTGGACGGACTGCTCGTCATCTTCGTACAGGTCCCGCAGCAGGCGCTGGCCACCCTCGATCAAGCGTTCGGCATTGGCCAGTCGGCGCAGCTCCTGGTTCAGCCGTGGCACTTCGTCGGCTTCCGGGTCCAGGGTACCCAGCTCGTCGATCTGGTAGCGGACCAGATCGAGTCGGGCGTCGCGTTCGGCATCAGCGCGCTCCAGCCGCTCCAGGGTCTGCCGGAGCTGCTGCCAATCCTGGAAGCTGCGCGCCAGTTCGCCCGAAAGCCGGGAATTGTCCGCGTGATCGTCCAGCAACTGCCGCTGGGCATCCCGCCGCAGCAGCGATTGGTGCTCGTGTTGGCCGTGGATGTCCACTAGCAGGTCGCCGAGTTCGCGCAGCGCCGTCAGCGGTTGCAGACTGCCGTTGATATAGCAGCGCGAACGTCCCTGCGCGGGAATCAGCCGGCGTAACTGGCATTCGTCCTCCGCGTCGAGATCGTGCCTGCCCAGCCAGTCACGGACCTCCGGCTGCTGGCTCACATCGAAGCCGGCCGCGATCTCGGCGCGCTCGGCCCCGTGCCGGACCACCCCGGGGTCGGCGCGTTCTCCCAGCAACAGACCCAAGGCATCGACCATGATGGATTTACCGGCGCCGGTTTCACCGGTGATCGCCGACAGGCCGCCGGCCAGCTCCAGTTCCAGCCGCCGGACGATGGCGAAGTCACGGATGTGCAGATGGGTCAGCATGTCGCGCCTCAGGCGCCATGATTCTGATTCTCGGGCCGTATGCCCCAGTGCAGCTTGGCCCGCAGGATTTCGAAGTAATCGTAATCGGCCGGATGGATCAGGCGCACTTTGCGGCGTTTCTTGCGGATGCGGACGGTATCGCCGGGATTGATGTTCAGACTGGTCTGGCCATCGCAAGTGACCTGCATGTCGGTGGTGCCCAGGCGGTTGACGTGGATCTCGATGACCCCTTCGGCACTCAGCAGCAAGGGACGCTGGGTCAGGGAGTGCGGACAGATCGGCACCAGCAACACGGTTTCCAGCGACGGGTGAATGATGGGTCCGCCGCCGGACAGGGCATAGGCCGTCGAACCGGTGGGCGAGGCGATGATCAGGCCGTCGGCCCGGTAGGCGGTGATGAACGTGCCATCGAGAAACGCCTCGACCTCGATCATCCGGGCCATTTCGCTCTTGTGCACGACCACGTCGTTGAGCGCGTCGGCCTGGGTGATCGGCTGTCCCTCCCTGACGATATCGGCATGTAGCAGCGAGCGACGCTCTTCCTGATAGCGGCCGGTCAGGATCTGGTCCAGGCGCGCCTCGATTTCATCGGGCGATACGTCCACCAGGAAACCCAGTCGGCCCAGGTTCACGCCCAGTATCGGCACATGAAAGTCGACCAGCGAACGGGCGGCGTTGAGCAGGGTACCATCGCCGCCGATGACGATCGCCAGGTCGCTCTGGCGGCCGATGGTGCGCCGGCTGACCGGCTCCAGGCCAGGTGGGGTGCTGGAAAGCGTCGACTCGCGATCATAGAGTATGCGCAGATCGTGGCGACGCAGATAGGCGATGACGCGCTGCAAGGTGTCGCTCACCCTGGGATCACCGAATTTGCCAATCAGACCGATGGTGTTGAATAGATACTTCATTCTTCGGGTTGGCTCTCTGAGTCGGGCCACATTAGCACTTCCACCGTAGAGCGCCAACTGGCCGCCGACCCTGCCTTGACACTGCGCGGCACTTGCTATAGCTTCCGGTTAGCACTCTACTGTAGAGAGTGCTAAGACCGAGGTGAGCCACCGTGACCGATTTCGACAAGACCTCAGCACCATCCACCATCCTGAACGAGCGCGCCCAGCATCTGTTCAGGGTGCTGGTGGAGCGACACATCAGCGATGGCCAGCCGATCGGTTCGCGTACCCTGTCGCGCGACTCCGGGCTCGACCTGAGTCCGGCGACGGTGCGCAACGTCATGGCCGACCTGGAGGAGCTGGGTTTCATCCGTTCACCCCATACCTCGGCCGGCCGGGTGCCCACGGTACGCGGCTACCGCTTCTTCGTCGACTCGCTGTTGCGGGTCAGGCAGCTCAGCGACCAGGAGGTGGATGGGCTGCGGCGGCATTTCGAGCAGGCCGGTAATCTAGCCGAGTTGATGCATTCGGTGTCGGCGATGCTGTCCGATGTCACCCGGCTGGCCGGGGTCGTCATGCTGCCTCGGCACAATGTGCAAACCCTGCGCCACGTCGAGTTTCTGCCACTCAGCGACCGCCGGGTGCTGGCCATTCTGGTGCTGAACGAGCACGAGGTGCAGAACCGCATTGTCCGGGTGGACGACGAGATTTCGGCCGCCGACTTGCAGCAGGCTGCCAATTTCCTCAATCAGCACTGCGCCGGCAAGGATCTGCTCCAGGTGCGTCAGTCGCTGCTCGGCGAGCTGCAAGCGACCCGCGAGTCGATGAATGAACTGATGGAGACGGCCATCGACATGGCCGACAAGGTGTTTCAGGATGGACCGATCGATACCGAGGACTATGTGTTGGAAGGGGAAACCAATCTGATGGGCTTCGCCGAGCTGGCCAATATGGATAAACTGCGTTCCCTGTTCGATGCCTTCAACCGCAAGCGCGACATTCTGCATCTGCTGGACCGCTGCATCCATGCGCGTGGCGTGCAGATCTTCATCGGCGAGGAATCCGGCTATCAACCCCTGGATGAGTGCAGCGTGGTGACCGCGCCGTACACGGTCGAGGGACAGGTGCTCGGGGTGCTGGGGGTGATCGGGCCGACCCGGATGGCCTACGAGCGCATCATTCCGATCGTCGAGATCAGCGCCAAACTGCTGGCCTCGGCCTTGAATTCACGCAATTGAAACCGCACCTTGGAAGAATCGACTTCATGAGCTACAGACCGCGGAGCCATTGATGACACAAGCCGACAAAACCACCGACGAGGCCTTGTCCGACGACACGGCCGCCCCGGAGGTCTCGACCGACTCTGCAACGGCAGCCGACCCGGTCGCATCCTTGCAGGCCGAGCTCGAGCGGATGACGGCCAAGGCCGAGGAGAACCGGTCGCTGTACATGGAAGCCCGGGCCGAAATCGACAATCTGCGCAAGCGCGCCGAACGCGATCTGGCCAATGCCCACAAGTACGCCCTGGAAAAGTTCGTCAATGAACTGCTGCCGGTCAAGGACAGCCTGGAGATGGGGCTGGCAGCGGTCAACGGCGGGGCCGACATGGACAAGCTCAGGGAGGGCAAGGAATTGACCCTGAAAATGCTGGTTTCCGCCCTGCACAAGTTCGGGGTGCGGGAAATCGACCCGCGGGGCGAGAAATTCAATCCCGACCTGCACGAGGCCATGGCCATGCAGCCGAGCAACCAGGCAGCGCCCAATACCGTGGTCCAGGTGGTGCAGAAAGGTTACCTGCTGAACGAGCGCCTGGTGCGCCCGGCCATGGTGATCGTCGCCCGGGCCGACCCGTCAGCCGCCGAGCGTTGAAAATCCCCGGTGCCTACCCCATATCGCTGGGGTACAGAGATTATCAACCGGATAACCGGGCACACACGCCTAATTCAGCGAGGTAAACATGGCTAAGATTATCGGTATCGACCTGGGAACCACCAACTCCTGCGTCGCCATCATGGAAAGCGGCAAACCGCGGGTGATCGAGAACAGCGAGGGCGACCGCACCACGCCTTCGATCGTGGCGTTCACCGACGATGATGAAATTCTGGTCGGCCAGCCCGCCAAGCGGCAAGCCGTGACCAATCCCCAGCATACCCTGTTCGCGGTCAAGCGTCTGATCGGGCGCCGCTTCCAGGAAAACGAAGTCCAGAAAGACATCAAGCTGGTGCCCTACAAGATCGTCAAGGCCGACAACGGCGACGCCTGGGTCGAGGTCAAGGGCAAGAAGATGGCTCCGCCGGAGATTTCCGCCCGGGTCTTGATGAAGATGAAGAAAACCGCCGAGGACTATCTCGGGGAGCCGGTCACCGAGGCGGTCATCACCGTCCCGGCCTACTTCAACGACTCCCAGCGCCA
>CAYMHN010000362.1:0-4330 GCA_964390235.1 uncultured Candidatus Competibacteraceae bacterium | reverse complement strand
TGGCCGCCGGAGAACTCGTGCGGATAACGTCGCATGTGATCGGCGCTCAGCCCGACCCGTTCCAGCAACTCCGCCACCCGTGCCCGTTTTTCCGCGCCATGGGCCAGATCGTGCAGGGCCAGACCCTCGCCGATGATGCGGCCGACCGACATGCGCGGGTTGAGGCTGGCGAACGGGTCCTGGAAGATGATCTGCATGCGCTTGCGGTATTCGCGCAGCTCGGTTTGGGTCAGCTTGAGCAGATCGACGCCGTCGAAACGCACTTCACCGGCGGTCGGCTCGATCAGCCGCAGGATCGCGCGGCCGGTGGTGGTCTTGCCGGAACCGGATTCCCCCACCAGGCCCACGATCTGGCCACGCTCGACGGTGAAAGAGAGGTCCTCGACCGCGCGAACGACGGTCTTGCGGCGCGAGAACAGGGCGCCACGTACCGGGAAATACTTGCGCAGTCCCTTGACGTCCAGCAGCACGTCAGGGGCCGCGCTCACATTACGATCTCCGCCTTGAGGTCCAGTTCGTTCCAGCGGGCGCAGCGCACCATATGCCCGGCGCCGCTATCGCTCAACGGCGGGATCTCCGCGGTACAGCGCGCGGGAATCACGAAGTCGCAACGCGGGTGAAAGGCGCAGCCCGGCGGCAGGTCGCGGGGATTGGGAACATTGCCGGTGATGGGGCGCAGCCGGGCCTGGTGATCGGCGACCCGGTCGACCCGAGGGATGGAATTCATCAGCCCCAGGGTATAGGGCATTTTCGGATTCTTGAAGATGTCCCTGACACCCGCTTCCTCGACGGCGCGCCCGGCATACATCACCACCACGCGGTCGGCCATTTCGGCGACCACGCCCAGATCATGGGTGATGAACAGGATCGACATGCCGATCTCCCCTTGCAACTTGCGCATCAGGTCCAGGATCTGGGCCTGTATGGTCACATCCAGTCCGGTGGTCGGTTCGTCGGCGATCAGCAGCTTGGGATTGCAGGACAGCGCCATGGCGATCATGACCCGCTGGCGCATGCCGCCGGACAGCTGGTAGGGGTAGTGTTTGGCGCGCCTGGCCGGTTCCGGAATGCCGACCAGTTCCAGCATCTCGATGGCCCGGCGCCAGGCATCACGCCGGCTTTTCCGCTGGTGGGCCACGATGGCTTCGGCGATCTGGGCGCCCACGGTGTGCACCGGGGTCAGGCTGGTCATCGGTTCCTGGAAGATCATCGAGATCTCGTTGCCGCGGATGCGGCGCATCCGGGCTTCGCTGACGGTTACCAGATCCTCGCCCTCGAACAGCATCCGGCCACCCGCGATCCGCCCCGGCGGGGAGGGGATCAGCCGCATCAGCGCCAGGCTGGTGACCGACTTGCCGGAACCGGACTCCCCGACCACCGCCAGGGTTTCGCCCCGGTCGACGTGAAAGCTCACCCCGTCCACGGCCTTGATCGCTCCCTCGTCGGTGCGGAAATGGACCTTGAGGTCGATCACGTCCAGCATGCGGTCCGGCTTGGTATCTGGCGGCATGAGCGCGCGGTGCGGGTTGTCGGTTTCCAGGGTGTCGATCATCGCAGTTCAGGCCTAAAATGGCCATATGGAGAGCCATTGAGTACTCCCGATCATGACCGAAGCCGTCAGTGTCGCTGAAGCCGGAAACTCCTTGACCCGTCTGATAATCGCATCCAATTGCAAATTCGCCATACAGTGGCTAATATTCAACCATGTATCGGCGATTTATTGGCGACAAGCTGGAGAATGCCCTGAGCGACACCCGGGTGGTGCTACTCAATGGCGCCCGTCAGACCGGCAAGAGCACGCTGGCACGGCGGGTGGCGGCGGAGCGTGGCGGGCGTTATCTGACGCTGGATGATCCGGCAATCGCCGGACTGGCTCGTTCCGACCCGAGCGCCTTGGTCAGGGGGCTGGACGAATTCCTGGTAATCGACGAGGTGCAGTACGCCCCCGAACTGTTCCCGGCGATCAAGCGGGTGGTGGACGCGGATGGCCGCCCGGGGCGATTTCTGCTTACCGGTTCGGCGAATGTGTTCCTGCTGCCGCGTCTGTCGGAATCGCTGGCGGGTCGCTTGGAGATCCTGCCGCTACACCCCTTGTCGCAAGGCGAGCTGACCGGCGTCGAAAACAATCTGGTGGATGCCTTGTTTGCCGCTGTGCCTTGGTCGCTGGACGCGCTTGCACAGGATCGCGTGCAATTGTGCGAACGGCTGATCGCCGGGGGCTTTCCGGAAGCGGTGGCACGCGCACCGGGCGAGCGGCGGGAGGCGTGGTTTCAGAGCTATGTGGCGAGCCTGCTGCAACGGGATATCCGCGATCTGGCCAATATCGAGGGGCTGACCGACATGCCACGGCTGCTGGGGCTGCTGGCCTCCCGCTCCAGTGCTCTGCTGAACATGTCCGAGCTGTCGCGCACGGCCGGCATCGCCCATTCGACCCTGCGCCGCTATCTGGCTCTGCTGGAGGCGACGTTCATCTTCCAACCCCTGCCGGCCTGGTCCGCCAATATCGGCAAGCGCTTCGTCAAGTCACCCAAGGTTCACTTGCTGGATTCCGGCCTGGCAGCCCATTTGCGCGGCGCAACGGATGCGCGGGCGCTGGCGCTATCGCCCGGCCTCGGGCCATTGCTGGAGACTTTTGTAGTCCAGGAAGTGCGAAAACTGCTGGGTTGGAGTCGGCCAGCCGCAACCCCCTGGCACTTTCGCACCGCTACCGGACAGGAGGTCGATCTGGTACTCGAGGCGCCCGGCCAGCGCATGGTGGGGATCGAGGTCAAGGCGTCCGCCAGTGTGAGTCAAACCGACTTCGGCGGTCTGCGGGTCCTGGCCGAAGCGGTCGGCGCTGGATTCGCGGGCGGCGCGGTGCTTTATCTCGGCGAGCGGTGTTTGCCGTTCGGCGACAAGCTGTGGGCCTTGCCGATCCCGGTCTTGTGGGAGCGGCATGGCCGGCCGATGGCGTGAGCGCTACAGAATCTGACCGAGAAACTCCCGGGTGCGCGGGTCGCGCGGGTTGGCGAAGAACTCCCCGGGCGGGCCGTCCTCGACGATCACCCCGCGATCGGTGAAGTACATGTGGTCGGCGATCTCGCGGGCGAAACCCATCTCGTGGGTGACCAGCATGCAGGTCATGCCTTCCTCGGCCAGTTCGCGGATGGTGACCAGGACTTCCTTGACCGTTTCGGGGTCGAGTGCGGCGGTGACCTCGTCGAACAGCATCACGTCCGGATTCATTGCCAGGGCGCGGGCGATGGCCACGCGTTGCTGCTGGCCGCCGGACAGTTCCCCCGGATAGCTGTGCTCCTTGCCCTGCAAGCGAACCTTATTCAGCAGCCGGTAGGCGCGTTCCTCGACGGCTTTCCGGTCCTGCTTGAGCACCTTGAGCGGCGCCATCATCACGTTCCGCAGAGCGGTCTTGTGCGGGAACAGATTGTACTGCTGGAACACCATGCCGACCTTGCGCCGCAGGGCCAGCTTGTCCAGCTTGGGATCGTGAACCTCCTGGCCCTCGACGCTGATCGAGCCGCGGTCGATCGGCACCAGCGCGTTGATGCAGCGCAGCAGGGTGGACTTGCCCGAACCCGAGGGGCCGATGATGCAGATCACCTGACCCTTCATCACGTCCAGGGACACACCCTTGAGGACTTCGGTGGCGCCGAAGGACTTGTGTACCTCGCGGATGGCGACGATGGGTTGATCCGGTGTCCAGCTCATGATTTCACCTGAAAGCGGCGCTCCAGATACCCGGTGATGCGGGCGATGGGGTAGCAGTAGACGAAGAACCAGATGAGAATATAGCCGTACAGCGGGATCAGCAGATCGGAACGGTCCTCGGCGGCCAGCACCCGCTGGGTCAGAGTCATCACCTCGGCCACGCCGACCACCGAGGCCAGCACCGTGGCCATGGTCAGAATCGCATACAGATTCATCCACGGCGGCAGCATGCGCTTGAGGCACTGCGGCAGGATGATCATCCACAAGGTCTGACGGCGCGAGAAGGCCAGCGATTCCGCCGCCTCCCACTGGCCGTCGGGGATGGAGCGCACCGCGCCACGCACGATTTCCGAGACATTGGCCATCACCGGCAAGGACAAGCCCAGGGTAGCCTTGATCCAGTCCGGGAACGGGATCACCAGGCTACCGATGCGGAACTGGAACGGCAGCAGGAACATGCAGTAGAACAGCAGCACCAGCCAGGGCGCGTTGCGGAAGAATTGAGTGACCAGCCAGGAACCGGCGCGCACCGGCGGCAGCAGCGAGATCTGCATCAGACCGAGCAGGGTGCCGGTCACGGTACCGATGGTCATGGCCAGCAGGCTGATCAGGATGTTGAAACCGA
>CAYMHN010000361.1:3155-4334 GCA_964390235.1 uncultured Candidatus Competibacteraceae bacterium | reverse complement strand
CCCATCGGCCTGACCCGCCGCCTGGCGCAGACCCTCGGTCAGATCCGCTACCATCTGCTGCGCATGCCGCCCGGCCTGCTGCTGCGCCATCTGGCGGTGAAGGCCGTGCGGCGCTTGCGCATTCGATGGGGTGATGCATGAATTATTTTACCGATAGGTAAATATTTTGTTATTCTTACCAAGCTAGGCCTATATAATTACCGATCGGTATAATTCCATGAAATCCCGTCAGCCACCCCGCTACGGCATCACCCGCTCGCCCGAAGAGTTTGGCGCACTGCTCCGTGCTCACCGCAAAGCCTGTGGCCTCACTCTGGAGCAAACCGCCGGCATTGGCGGCACCGGAACCCGATTTCTCTCCGAACTGGAACGCGGCAAACCGACCACTCAGCTGGGAAAGGCGCTGGAAACCCTGCGCCTGCTGGGCCTGGAAATGCTGATCGTACCCCGGGGCGAAGCCGAGCGGGTGCGGCGGTTGGTGGAAACCTCGGAACGCTCGGAAAGTGATTGATCGGGATGCCCTCAACGTCTGGCACGAGCATCGGCTGGTCGGCTATCTCTGGCGCGATGACACCGGTCGCATGGGCTTCCGGTACGATGCCGATTGGCTCGAACACGGGTTCCGGCTCTCCGTCCAGCTTCCCCTGACCGACACCCCGTTCACACCCGAAGAGCGCGCCGCACACTTCTTCTTCGCCAATCTGCTCCCGGAGGGCGAGGCGCGCAACCGGCTGCTGCGCGCTCGCCGCCTGCCCGACAGCGATTTCATTCTGCTCCGGGAATTCGGCGGCGACTGCGCCGGTGCGCTGTCCGTCCTGCCGGTCGAGTCGGAACCCGGATCGATGGAGGCCTATAGCTTACTGTCAGCGGATGCCCTGCATCGCCTGGTGTTGCAACGCGGCCAAGCCGCTTACGCCGATGATGCCCCCGAACCCAGACCCCGGTTGTCGCTGGCCGGCGCCCAGGACAAATGCCCGGTGTACCTGAATGGTGACCGCTACTACCTGCCGCAAGGTACCGCCACCTCCACCCATATTCTCAAGTTCCGGGTACCGGGCTACGCCAATGTGCCGCTCTACGAGGCGTTCATGAGCCATCTGGCGCAATCGATCGGACTCGATGTTCCCGAAACCCGGCTCGCCGCCATCCGCGGAGAGCGGTTTCTGGTGATTACCCGCT
>CAYMHN010000361.1:0-3055 GCA_964390235.1 uncultured Candidatus Competibacteraceae bacterium | reverse complement strand
ACCGCTGGCGTCTGGCACCGTTCTACGATCTGGTCTGTACCCGGGCCATCCGCCATGTCAGCAAGGATCTGGCCATGACGGTAGGCGGCGAGAGCAATCCCGACCGAATCACCTCCGAGCACTGGCAACAGCTGGCCAAGGATTGCGGCCTGGCACCGCGTTTCGTGCGGAACACGGTGTCCGAGGTGGCTGGTTTGTTGGTGGAAAACTTCCGCGACGTGCGCGAGGGTCTCGAAGCCGAATCAGGCGCCGCGCCCGCCTTGCAACGGATAGCCACTGTGGTACAAAAGCAGTGCCGGCGACTCGCGCTGCGTTGATCCTCCGGATGTTTCTTCTCCGGTGCGGGAGGCAACAGACCTGAACGCTGGTACCATATTTGCGTCAAAAGCTCCATTGAGCAGAATGATCGCACCGGGACGGTGCTCCTACAGCGATGGACGAGGGATGTAGGAGGCCCGTCCCGGGCCGATATAAGCCTCGTACGCTTCGGCTCGGGGCGACGCTTCAGCTCCCGGCGCGTGCTCCCGAAAATTTACAGGAAGAAAATTTACAGGACGCAAGGACGCGGCGTGATCTTTCACCTACCGGGGAACACCGACATGCTGACCATTGAATTCGAGCGTGAAGAAGACGGGCGCTGGATCGCCGAAGTGCCGGAACTGCCCGGCGTCATGGCCTATGGGCGGACTGCCGAGGATGCCAAGGCCAAGGCGGAAGCCCTGGCATTGCGCGTGCTGGCGGATCGTCTGGAGCATGGCGAGCGAATCCCGGAGCTGGACAAGCTGTTCGCCGCCGCATGAGTGCATGGCCGTCGACCAAGGCCCGGCGTGTGCTGGCCGCCTTGGAGCGGATCGGCTGGGCTGTCAAGCGTCAGAGTGGTTCGCACAAGGTGCTATCGCGCGACGGTTGGCCGGATGTGGTGTTCGCCTTCCATGATCGGGAGGAAATCGGACCGCGCATGCTGGCGCGGATCGCCAAGCGGACCGGACTGAAGCCGGATGATCTGTAAGGCCGCAGCCCGCGTAGGATGCGGTTCGTGCCTCACCGGCATTCTGCATGCTGTGCCGGCAGCTGATAGCCAGTCATGACGCCGACTATTTTACCACCTGCTGACCTTCCTCCGGGGCGACGAGCTCCGGATAGCGCGATCGCCCTGGGGTATTGCCCGAGCTTATTGACGAATCAGACCAAATAGACGAAAGTTGCTACATGTTGAAATGGCAGAAACCTGATGACCCGATCATCGAACCAGGAAATTGACAGCTTGACGGCGGTGGTACGCAATGCCGCGGCACGCCTGACAGTACGGGACATTCGCATCTTGGCAGCTCATCCCGACGCCGTATTGAGCGCGCTTGCCGTAGCTGCCCGGGCACTTCCCGATGATGTCGAGCCGGAACCGATCGAAACCATCGGATTCAGACGACCACCCCTGGCGGTCTCTCCGGCCGAAGCCCGGCACTGGCTCGAAGCGCGAACTCGAGCGGGTGAGAAGGAGGAACTCCTGAATTCAGCCGAGCTGGCCGCCCGCGCCGGCCTCAAAACGCGCCAATCCGTGCATGACTGGTTCAAGAAAGGGCGCCTCATCGCCTGGTCCGGTGCGAAGCGCGGCCATGTCTTTCCCGCCGCGCAGCTCGACGAGCGCGGGCATCCGATCAAAGGTCTCGACCGGGTTCAACCGCTGTTCGCCGATGGTTATTCAGCCTGGTTCTGGCTCACCACTCCGCTCGCCGCCCTGGATGGCAGCACACCGCTGGAACGACTCAAGCGCGGCGAGATCGATCGGGTTATCGCCGCCGCGCACGGGGATGCGCAGGGCGACTTTGCGTGAGTCGGCGCCATGACCCCGCGCTTATCCTCCGTCAAATACGCCCGATCCAGCTCGCGACCGTCTACCCGACTGCCAAGCACCACGCGGGTAAAGCGTGGCATGACAGGTATTCCGAGCGTATAATTTTCCAATCCAACCAATGGTTAACACGAACAGACAATGATTCGACCGACTGAAGTGCAAGCCCGGGAAGGCTACCGGATATGGCTTCGATATTCCGATGGCGCCATGGGGGAGTTGGATTTGTCCCGTCTTGCCGGGCGTGGTGTATTCCAGGCTTGGAAGGATCGGGGGTTTTTCGAGACTGTGCACGTGTCGGAATCCGGATCCATCGCGTGGAGTGACGATATCGAGCTTTGCCCGGATGCTCTCTATATGCGGCTTACCGGCAAGCCGATCGAAGAGGTGATGCCGGACGGACGTCCGAGCTTCGCGTAGCCTGGAATCGAGCGACAAACCTGGAGCCGCCGGGCAAGATCGATCCTCTGGATTGATAATTGGTACTGTACTTGCTTATAAAACCCTATCCGGAACCACCGAATCGCACACCACCCTGGCCGATCAACACCCCGCAAAGGAGTCCGCCATGCGCTCATGGATCAACCCGCTCGCCAATCTGCTCGCCGTGATCGGCATCGCGCTGGTGCTGATCGCCGGCTTCACCCGCCTGTCCGGCCAGTATGCCGTGCTGGGCATCGGCGCTAGCGCCGTCATGCAGGCGGGCATGGCGGCGATGCTGGCCGCCTGCCTGGGCAAGCTGGAAGTTCTGCTGGGGCGAGTTGGCGGTTGATACGCCCGCGACCCGGCGGCTGAACGAATCGATGCCCCGACCAGAATATGTGTCTGGTCGGAAGATCGTAAAATGTATCGGAATTACCCGAGGTATGAACCAGTGATTACACCCTATTTTCCCGGAACCCGCCGATTTGCCTGGCTACTGTTGGCCTTGACCCTGGCCGGTTGTGGTGGCCAGACGTCGATATCCGCCGACGAACACATCACCCGCGCCCGACAGGCCCATGAGCAAGGCGATCTGCGCACCGCCGTCATCGAGATCAAGACCGCCCTGCAGCAGGAACCCTCGCGGGTCGAGGCGCGTCGCCTGCTGGGTCTGTACAGTCTGGAAGGCGGCGAGGCCGTCGGCGCCGAGAGCGAACTGGCGCGCGCCCGGTAACTGGGCGACGATCCGGCATTGACCCGCTTGCCGCTTGCCCGCGCCCGACT
>CAYMHN010000360.1:0-4335 GCA_964390235.1 uncultured Candidatus Competibacteraceae bacterium | reverse complement strand
CAACGTGCCGTTCTATCGGGAACTGGCCAACCAGGGCGTATCGGCCGAGGACATCCCGGTGGTGGCCTTCTCGGTGGGCGAAGAGGAATTGTCCGGCATCGACACCGCGCCGCTGGTCGGCCATCTGGCGGCCTGGAACTATTTCATGAGCATGGATTCGGCCGAAAACGACGCTTTCATCGAGGCCTGGCATGGCTTCATCGGCGACGAGAACCGGGTCACCAACGACCCGATGGAAGCCCATTACATCGGGTTCAATATGTGGGCCAAGGCGGTCGAGATCGCCGGCACCACCGAGGTCGATACCGTGCGCCAGGCCATGTACGGGGTGACCGTGCCCAATCTGACCGGCGGTCATTCCACCATGTTTCCCAATCACCATATCACCAAACCGGTGCTGATCGGAGAGATCCAGGACGACGGCCAGTTCGTCACCGTCTGGCAGACGCCGGGTCTGGTGATCGGCGACGCCTGGTCGGATTTTCTACCCACCAGCCGGGACCTGATCGCCGACTGGCTACCGCCGGTGTCCTGCGGCAACTTCAATATCCGCACCGGGCAGTGCTCGGGTCAGAACTACGAGTGATCCGCCATCCCGGTGGGCGCGACCCACGCCCACCGGGTCTAGACCTTCGCTCCGGGGAGCCCGCCATGTTCTTCAGTTCTCTGCATCGGTCCCGTCCGCTGCGCGGTCTGGCCGTACTGCTGACGCTGTGGCTCGCCGCCCTGCCCGCCCGGGCCGATGAAACCGGGTTCGCCGCCACCGTGGCGGCACTCGATGCCGCCGATTTCAATGCCAAGGCGCGCGCCGTGGAGTCCCTGGCCGCCACCGGCCACCCCCGCGCCGACATAGTGCTGAATGCCCTGCTGGAAGGCGATCTGCAAACCCGCCGCGGCGACGGCCGGGTGGTGATCGCCATCCGGCGCGGCAACGGTTTCCAGCTGCGTGACGCCGTCGATGACAGCGATCTGGGCATGGTCGGCCGCCGGGATGTCAACCGCATTACCCTGAACAATGCCTTGCGCACCCAGATCCGCAACGTCCTGGCCCGCATGCAGCTGGAACACCCCGATCCCGGCGTGCGCCAGACGGCGGTGCGTCAACTGATCAGCCGCTTCGATGACGACAGCGCCGCCCTGCTGGAAGCCGCCCAAGCCAACGAAACCGACCCGGCCATCCGCCAGTTGATGGTCATCGGCGTGGCTCTGGGCAGGCTGGATACCGGAGATGCCGCCGAACGCATCGCCGCCATCGAGACCCTGGGCGGCCAGCTCAACCGAGAAGTGCGCAATCGCCTCGCCACCCTGGCCCAGCAGGATGAAGACCCGGAGATTCGGGAAGCCGCCGCCGACGCCCTGGCCGCCATCGATCGCCGCATCCAGACCTATCGTCTGGTCGAGAATGTATTCTTCGGCCTGAGTCTCGGATCGGTGCTGCTGCTGGCCGCCATCGGCCTGGCCATCACCTTCGGCGTCATGGGGGTGATCAATATGGCCCATGGCGAGCTGATCATGCTGGGTGCCTATACCACCTATCTGGTGCAACTGGCCCTGCCCGAGCTGATCGCCTGGTCGGTGCTGATCGCCATCCCGGCGGCGTTCATCGTCGCCGGCTTGGCCGGCATCGCCATCGAGCGTGGGGTGATCCGGTTTCTCTACGGGCGCCCCCTGGAGACCCTGCTGGCTACCTTCGGCATCAGCCTGATCCTGCAACAGCTGGTGCGCACCACCATCTCGGCGCAGAACGTGCCGGTCTCCAACCCGAGCTGGATGAGCGGGTCCTGGCGGATCAACGAAGCCCTGGCCCTGACCTGGAACCGACTCTACATCCTGGTTTTCTCCCTGCTGGTGTTCGCCGCCTTGCTGCTGATCCTCAAGCGCACGGTGCTGGGGCTGAAGATGCGCGCCGTGACCCAGAACCGCGACATGGCCCGCGCCATGGGGGTGCGGTCCGACTGGGTCGATGCCCTGACCTTCGGTCTGGGCGCCGGTATCGCCGGGGTCGCCGGGGTGGCGCTGAGCCAGCTGACCAATGTCGGCCCCAATCTGGGCCAGGCCTATATCATCGACTCCTTTCTGGTGGTGGTGTTCGGCGGCGTGGGCAACCTCTGGGGTACCCTGGTGGCGGCCTTCTCGCTGGGCGTGATCAACAAGTTCCTGGAACCCTGGGCGGGCGCGGTGCTGGCCAAGATTCTGGTGCTGGTGTTCATCATCCTGTTCATCCAGAAGCGACCGCGCGGGCTGTTCCCGCAGAAAGGCCGCGCGGCGGCGGGGATCTGAGCCATGGGTCCGATCAGTCGTCTACTGTTGCGCGACCATGTCAGTCAGGCATTCGTGCTGGTGCTGCTGGGCTCCGCCGGTCTCATGGCCTACTGCAATCTGGCCCTGCCCCCGGACTCACCCTGGTATGTCTCCAACTACGCCATCAGCCTCTGGGGCAAGTACCTGTGTTATGCCCTGCTGGCGCTGTCGGTGGACCTGATCTGGGGATTTTGCGGGATTCTGAGTCTCGGCCATGGCGCGTTCTTCGCCCTGGGCGGTTATGCCATGGGCATGCATCTGATGCGCCAGATCGGCCCGCGCGGGGTGTACGGGCATCCCGAACTGCCCGACTTCATGGTGTTCCTGAACTGGACCGAGCTGCCCTGGTACTGGCAGGGCTTCGACCAGTTCTGGTTCGCCGCCCTGATGATCCTGCTGGTGCCGGGCACCCTGGCCTTCGTGTTCGGCTGGCTGGCGTTCCGCTCGCGGGTCACCGGGGTGTATTTCTCCATCATCACCCAGGCGCTGACCTATGCCCTGATGCTGGCCTTCTTCCGCAACGAACTCGGCTTCGGCGGCAACAACGGCTTGACCGATTTCAAGGACATCCTGGGCTACGACTTGCAAGCCCGCACCACCCGGGTCGGCCTGTTTCTGGCATCCGCGGTGGCGTTGGCGCTGGGTTTTCTGATCTGCCGCTACATCGTCGGATCGAAACTGGGTCGAGTGACCGTGGCGATCCGCGACGCCGAGTCCCGAACCCGTTTCGTCGGTTACCGGGTCGAGTATTACAAGCTCTGGCTGTTCACCGTCTCGGCCATGCTGGCGGGGGTCGCCGGCGCTCTGTACGTGCCACAAGTCGGCATCATCAATCCGGGCGAATTCGCCCCGCTGAACTCGATCGAGCTGGTGGTCTGGGTCGCCGTCGGCGGCCGTGGCACTCTGTACGGCGCGGCCGCCGGGGCGATCCTGGTCAACAACGCCAAGACCTGGTTCACCTCGGCCGCGCCGGAGTTCTGGCTGTTCGCCCTGGGCGGACTGTTCGTGCTGGTCACGGTACTACTACCCCGCGGGATCGCTGGCCTGCTGCGCCGGCGCCGGACGGATACCGCATCGTGAGCACATCGGGATTCCTGCGCCGCGACCGGGTGTTCGGGCTGTTCGCCGATGATCGCGGTCGGGTGGACCGGCTGCGCGAGCGGCTGATCGCCCGCGATCGGGTATTCGGCTTCATGGAGCGCTTCCCACTGCCCGAGACCCCGGTCGACATCGGCCACGGCACCATACTGTATCTGTCCGGAGTCACGGTCAGCTTCGACGGCTTCAAGGCCCTGAACGAACTCGATCTGTACATCGACGACGGCGAATTGCGCTGCATCATCGGCCCCAACGGCGCCGGCAAGACCACCATGATGGACGTGATCACCGGCAAGACCCGCCCGGATGCCGGCACCGTTTATTTCGGCCGCCGCACCAATCTCCTGGAACTGGGCGAGGCCGAGATCGCCAGCGCCGGCATCGGTCGCAAGTTCCAGCAACCGACGGTGTTCGAGAACCTCACCGTGTTCGAGAATCTGGAACTGGCCATGGCCGCTGACAAACGGGTCTGGCCGACCCTGAACTGGCGGCTGTCGGGCGAGCAAAAGGATCGCATCGACGAGGTGCTGGCCCTGATCGGTCTGGGCGAGCAGCGCGGCGGCCGGGCCGGGGCCCTGTCCCATGGCCAGAAACAGTGGCTGGAGATCGGCATGCTGCTGATGCAGAACCCGCGCCTGCTGCTGGTCGACGAACCGGTGGCCGGGATGACCGAACAGGAAGTCGAGCAGACGGCCGTACTCCTGACCGCCCTGGCCGGCCAGCACTCGGTGGTGGTGGTCGAGCACGACATGGCCTTTGTCCGATCCATCGCCCGCCGGGTCACCGTGCTGCACGAAGGCAGCGTACTGGCCGAGGGCGGCATGGATGCGATCCAGAGTGATCCCAAGGTGATCGAGGTGTATCTGGGAGCTGCCGATGCTGACGGTTAAGGGACTGAACCAGTACTACGGCGAAAGCCACATCATCCGGGATCTG
>CAYMHN010000359.1:0-4337 GCA_964390235.1 uncultured Candidatus Competibacteraceae bacterium | reverse complement strand
GCCTGGTTGGCACGGGCGTAGGCGCGGATGGACCGGGTCATGGTCACGTCCCAGACCAGTGGCGAGTTGACGTTGACATTGCCGAGGATCACGCAGTGGCTATCGACGAAATCGGCCCCGAACAGGATCCGGCACAGCTCGATGGAGTCCTCGGCCCGTTCCTCGGCGGTGATCGAACCCATGAAGGCCTTGTCCGAATAGCGGATATGGGCATAGACCATGTCCAGATGGCGCTTGTTGACCGGCACGTCCACCGGCTCGCAGACCGTGCCGCCGGAATGGTGCAACCAGGGGGTCGAGTAGGCCAGGCGCACGAAGTTCCGGAAATCCTCCAGCGAGCCGTAGCGCCGTCCGCGATCCAGATCCATCACGAACGGCGAGCCGTAGGCCGGCGAGAACACCACATGGTCGCCGCCGATGCGTACCGATCGTTCGGGGTTGCGGGCATGCTGGATGAATTCGGCCGGCGCGGTCCTGAGGATCTCGCGCGGCATGCCCGGCTCGAAACGCACCCGCACCCCGTCGACCGCGGCACCCGCCTCGCGGAACAGCCGGATCGCTTCGTCGTCACCGCGGAACTCGATACCGATCTCGGCCAGGATGCGGTCGGCGGTCCGCTCGATGCGGGCCAGGGATTCCTCGTCCAGGATGTCGTAGGGTGGTATCCGGCGGGTGATGAAGGGCGGTGCGGTAACAGGGGCAGCCTGGCGTTCCAGGCGTCGACTGCGGGCGCCGCGCCGGGATTTGCTCCGATCGGTCTCGCTCATACTCTGGTACCTCCGCTCGGCAGGCCGCTCCACCCCGGTGATCCGGGCCATACTGATTGTAGCCGCTCAACGGCCGGGCGTGCGGAGATTTGAAACCGGACCGAGCCCGCATCCTGCGGGCTCGGTCCAATTGCAGTTGATCAAACGGCCGTCAACCCCTGGCCTTGATCAGCTTCAGCTCGTGGCCCAGACCCTTGGCCACCGCCACGCACATCAGCAGCAGCACGATGGTGAACGGCAAGCCGGCACTGACGGCACCGGCCTGCAGGGCGGACAGGGCCTGCGCACCGCCCACTGTCAGCAGAACCGCGGCGATCAGACCCTCCAGGATCACCCAGAACACCCGCTGGGCGTCGGGTGCATCGGTCTTGCCGCCCGAGGTGATGCTGTCGATCACCAGCGAACCGGAATCCGATGAGGTGGTGAAGAATACCAGCACCAGAATGATCGCCAGGAACGAGGTAATGGCAGTCAGCGGCAGGTTCTGCAGCATCTGGAACAGCGCCAGGGACGCATCACTGATTCCTTCGGCCAGGGCACCGACGCCGGTCATGGCCTGATCGATCCCGTTGCCGCCGAAGGCGCTCATCCAGAGGATCGTGACCAGCGTCGGCACGATCAGTACGGCAGTCAGGAACTCGCGCACGGTCCGGCCGCGCGAGACACGGGCGATGAACATGCCGACGAACGGCGACCAGGAAATCCACCAGGCCCAGTAGAAAATCGTCCAGCCGTGATAGAACGTGTCGTCCTCGCGGCCGACCGGGTTGCTGAGCGGCAGGATGTAGTCGAAGTAGGCCATGGTGGTTTCCCGGGCATTGGCCAGAAACGTCACGAACGAGCCGGCGAGCATCACGAACAGCAGCAGCAGGGCCGCCATGACCATGTTGATGTTGCTGAGCACCTTGACCCCGCCGTCGATGCCTCGCAGCACGGAAATCAAGGCTACCGCCGTCACAACGGCGATGATGATGTTCTGCGTGGTCAGACCGCCCGGAATGCCGAACAGGAACTCCAGGCCACCGGCCGCCTGCTGGGCACCCAGGCCGAGCGAGGTGGCCAGGCCGAAAATCGTCGCCAGCACCGCCAGGGTATCGATCAGATGACCGATCGGCCCCCACACCCGGTCGCCGAGCAGCGGATAGAAAGTCGAGCGGATGGTCAGCGGCAAGCCCTTGTTGTAGGCGAAGAAGGCCAGCGATAGCGCCACCACGCCGTAGATCGCCCAGGGATGCAGGCCCCAGTGGTACATGGTCGCCCCCATGGCCGCCGCCTTGGCTTCTTCCGTACCGCCGGCCACGTTCAGCGGCGACCCGTACCACTCGGTGAAATAGGCGACCGGTTCGGCCACGCTCCAGAACATCAGGCCGATACCCATGCCGGCGGCGAACAGCATGGCGAACCAGGAGATACGGGAATAATCCGGCGTCGCATCCTGCCCGCCGATGCGGATGCTGCCGACCGGCAGAATGATCAGCGCCAGACAGAACAGCACGAAGATGTTGCCGCTGATCAGAAACAGCCAGTCGAACACCTCGGTGATCCAGGTCCGGGTTCCCGTGAGCATCTCGTTGGATTGCCCGGGGTACATCAGGGAGAGAACGACGAAGACGATGATCAGCAGGGCGCTGAGGAAAAAAACCGGATTGTGCAGATCCAGACCGAGCGGTTTGACGTTCTGTTCTCCGATCTGGTAATCGGTCTGGTATGCGTCTTCCAGTTGCTGGATTGTTTGTTGGTCACTCAAAACGCAGTCTCCTCTTGATTGTAAGAATTGGACTGAGGACGCTGGAACCCGATGGTGGAATTACTCGCGCACCACCATGACGGTGCAGCGGGCATGCCGTACCACCCGGGCGGCATTGGCGCCCAGCAGGTAATCGCGCAATGATGGCCGGTGCGAGGCCATGACGATCAGGTCCACGCCGGTATCCTCGGCCCGCTTGAGGATGGACCGATAGATATTGCCTTCCCCCACATACTGCTCGGCCGTGAGGTCACCCGGCACCTGAGCAGCGAACAGTTCGGCCAGCTTGGCCTCCGCCTCCTTGCGGCGATTCTTGTTGAAATCCCGAGGCAGGGCCGCCGCCGTGAACGCCGCATCCAGCTCCGGAACGACGGTCATCACGGTGAGTTGGGCCTGGTTACCGCGCGCTTCCCGAATCGCCAGAGGCAAGGCTTTCCTCCAGGAACTCTCGTGGATCAGATCGATGGGGATCAGAATTTTCTTGAACATCAGGGTTCTCCTCCACAGCATGGAATCGCATTTTCACCCGCATTGGCCATGTACCTCTGTTCCCGATGGGACACTCGGCATCACGCAGCCGACTTATCCCTCGCGAAACCAGCTCGGCCGATAGCGGCATGTAGACAGACAGTTGGCACTTCCTTGCATAAGGGTCTATAAATTGAGTGCGTCTGACAACCATTCCGGAGGAGAACCCCATGCCCCACGATGATGAAATCCGCTTGATCCGCCCCGGTTTCACCCGCCGCGACCTGTTGATCGCCGGTGCCGGCAGCGCCACCCTGCTGGGTCTGGGGCCGCTGGCCAGCCGCCGCTTGCATGCCGCGGAACCGAAATCCGGCGGCCGGTTGCGGGTCGGCATCGGCGCCGGCTCCACCACCGATACCCTGGATTGCGCCACCTTCACCGACAACTACATGCAGTTCGTCGGCTTCGGCGGCATGCGCAACTGCCTGACCGAGATCAACGCCGCCCGCGAACTGGTCGGCGAACTGGCCGAGAGCTGGGACGCCTCCCCCGACGCCAGGGTCTGGACCTTCAGGCTGCGCCAGGGAGTGGAATTCCACAACGGTAAGACCCTGGACGCCGACGATGTGGTGGCCTCGTTCAACCACCATCGCGGCGAGGATTCCGTTTCGGCGGTCAAGACCCTGCTTGACGTCGTGGTCGATATCCGCGCCGACGGCCCCGGTGCCGTGGTGTTCGAACTCGACGCCGGCAACGCCGACTGGCCCTACATCGTCAGCGACTATCACTTCGGCATCATGCCGGCCAATGGCAACGGTGGCGTCGATGCCCGCTCCGGCATCGGCACCGGCGGCTATATCATCCAGCAGTACGAACCCGGCGTACGCAGTTTCCTGACCCGCAATCCGAACTACTGGAAGGTCGGCCATGCCCATTTCGACGAGGTCGAGGTGCTGTCCATCGTCGATGTGGCCGCCCGCACCAATGCGCTGTCCACCGGCGAAATCCATCTGATGGACCGCTGCGAGTTGCGCACCGTGCACCTGCTGCAGCGCAATCCCGATATCCGGATCACCGAGGTCACCGGTGCCCAGCATTTCACCGCGCCGATGCTTACCGATCAGGCTCCGTTCGATAATAACGATGTGCGCCTGGCCCTGAAATACGCCGTCGATCGCGAGGATCTGGTGCAGAAGATCCTGCGCGGCTTCGGGGCACCGGGCAACGACAGTCCGATCACCCCGGCCACCGCCTTCCATGCCGAGCTGGAACAGCGCCAGTACGATCCGGAACGGGCCCGCTGGCACTTGCAGCAGGCCGGGCTGGACTCGCTGCGGGTCGATCTGTCCGCCGCC
>CAYMHN010000358.1:0-4358 GCA_964390235.1 uncultured Candidatus Competibacteraceae bacterium | reverse complement strand
TCGTGCGCGAGGAAATGAACCGCGCCGGGGCGCTGGAAGTGTTCATGCCGGCCGGCTGCACGGCCGAGCTGTGGCAGGAATCCGGGCGCTGGAGCCAGTATGGTCCCGAGCTGCTGCGCATTAAGGACCGCCACCAGCGCGATTTCTGTTTCGGACCCACCCTCGAGGAAGTGATCACCGAACTGGTGCGCAACGAGGTGCGCAGCTACAAGCAGCTGCCGCTCAACTACTACCAGATCCAGACCAAGTTCCGCGACGAGATCCGCCCGCGCTTCGGAGTCATGCGAGCCCGCGAGTTCATCATGAAGGACGCCTACTCCTTCGATATCGACGCGGCCGGCTTGCAGCGCAGCTACGAGATCATGCGCGAGGCCTATATCCGCATCTTCAACCGGCTGGGCCTGGATTATCGCATGGTGCACGCCGATAGCGGCGCCATCGGCGGCGCCCGTTCCCAGGAATTCCATGTGCTGGCCGCTTCCGGTGAGGATCTGATCGCCTTTTCCGATACCGGCGATTACGCCGCCAACGTCGAGCTGGCGCCGGCCCCACCTCCCGCGGGTCCACGACCGGCGCCGGCGGCCGACCTGCGGGAGTTGCCCACCCCGGGTGTCCATACCATGGCCGAACTGGCCGAGTTTCTCGATCTGCCGCTCGAACGTACCCTAAAAACCCTGCTGGTGCACGCGACCTCGGGTGGTCTCGTGGCCCTGTGCCTGCGCGGTGACCATGAATTGAACGTCATCAAGGCCGAGAAACACCCCCTGGTGGCCCAGCCCCTGGTCTTCGCCAAGGCTGAGGACATCAGCCGGATCGCCGGCTGTGAACCGGGTTCCTTGGGGCCTTCGGGCTTGCCCATACCGATCATCGCCGATCACGCGGCCGTGGCGCTGGCGGATTTCGTCTGCGGAGCGAACCGCGATGGCTACCATCTGGGCGGCGTCAACTGGGGGCGCGAACTGCCGGAACCGGAAGCCGCGGATTTGCGCAATGTGGTGGCCGGCGACCCGAGTCCGAATGGACAAGGCCGCTTGGCGCTGGCGCGCGGCATCGAGGTGGGTCACATCTTCCAGCTGGGGACCAAGTACAGCCAGGCGATGAATGCCACGGTACTGGATGAACAAGGCGAGAACCATGCCATCCAGATGGGTTGTTACGGCATCGGTGTAACTCGCGTGGTCGCCGCCGCCATCGAGCAGAATCACGACGAGCGCGGCATCATCTGGCCGGATTCACTAGCCCCTTTCCAGCTGGCGCTGCTGCCGATCAATGCCCACAAGTCCATGCGCCTGCGGGATGCCGTCGCTGATTTGTACCAAACACTGGGCGATGCCGGCATCGATGTACTGCTGGATGATCGCGGCGTCCGACCCGGCGTGATGTTCGCCGACATGGAATTGATCGGCCTGCCCCACCGCCTGGTGCTGAGCGAGCGCGGCCTGGACGAGGGGCAGCTGGAGTACCGAGGACGTCGCGACGCGGAATCGACCACTGTTGCACGGGAGCAACTGCTGGATTTCCTGCACGGCCGACTCGGTTGCTGATCTCGCCACCACCAACCGGGCAACTATGCGACCAACTTGAAAAAATCGGACTTATCCACAGAACTTGTGGATAAGTCTGTGGAAAACCCCGAGTCCGTGGGGTGAAGTCTACGCAAAAACAGGTAGTTTGCTTAGATTGGGCAATTTTTGCTCAATCTTTAAATTATTTTATAAAACAGATACTTAAATATTAAAACCCGGACTCGATAAATACCGTAAACCGCTCGGGATGAGCGCAAGCAACAGCAGGTGGAAGATTGATTATATTTTAACCAACCGTAAACTCGCCGGGCGCTTCCAGGGGCAGGATACTGGCCACGACATCACTGACTCGGGCGTGCGGCGGCCCCTGCCACAACCACTGCTGGAGCTGCTCCACCGTATCAGGATCGCCACAAGCCAGCACCTCGACTCGACCGTCGGCCAGATTGATGGCATGCCCGGTCAGACCGAGTTGCCGCGCCTTGGCCTGTGTCGCTGCCCTGAAAAAAACCCCCTGAACCCGACCGGAGACGATAAAGCGCGTGCAGACCGGCATACTCACTGATCCGCCAGCGCGGCGGCCGCCTCTCTGGCGCGTATCGCCTGGGCGCGGGCATCCAGGGCATGTCTTCTGGCATTGGTATAGGCACCGATATCCAGCCACATCTGCGCGGTTTCGAGCGAACGCCGGGCTGCCAGGTAGTCATCAGGGGAATAGCGTTCGGCGCCGACGATTTCGGCCGAACGCAAGGCTTGACGGGCATCGCTCATCTCCTGGACCGGAGCGCTGGCGCATGCCATCAGTGACAGAATAGTGAGGAGTAGTAGAATTCTGTAAGCCATGGACGGTTCGAACATGCCCGTATGACGCAGATGAAGCTAGCACTGCCTCACCCGACCGTCAAGCGCGGCCTCACGATTGAACCCGAACCGACGGAGACAGGCATGAGCGAAATTCTGGTGCTGTATTACAGCCGTCACGGCAGCACCCAGGCCATGGCCCGGCAGATCGCCCGTGGTATTGAATCGGTTGCCGGCAGCACGGCCCGCCTGCGCACCGTGCCCCCGGTATCGACTGTTTGTGAAGCTACCCAAGACAGCATACCGTCCGAGGGGTCGCCCTATGCCAGTCTGGACAACCTGCGCGAATGCGCCGGCCTGGCCATGGGCAGTCCGACCCGTTTCGGCAATATGGCCGCCCCGCTCAAGTACTTTCTCGATGGCACCGGCAGCCTGTGGCTGAACGGCGCACTCGCTGGCAAGCCCGCCGCGGTATTCACCTCGACCGGCTCGCTGCATGGCGGCCAGGAAACCACCTTGATCAGCATGATGCTGCCGCTGCTGCACCATGGCATGCTGCTGCTCGGACTGCCCTACACCGAACCCCTGTTGAACACCACGCGCTCCGGTGGAACCCCGTACGGCCCCAGCCACTTCGCCGGCACCGACGGCACACCGCAGGTACTGAGCGAGGCCGAGCAGCAACTCTGCCGGGCTTTGGGCCGCCGGCTGGCCGAAACGGTAAACCGACTGAATAGCGCTTGACGAGTGATCGGCGGTGCCGGTTCAAACCCGCCAAATACGGCAATCATGAGCCGATTTCGCGGTTCATTCTGGTTATCTTCTCCACCGCTTACCTGTCTCATGGCATAAATAACCAATAAATTCAGATAATTATATAAATATTAATATCTGGCACGAACTCTGCTTTGTATCTTTCAGGCAAAGATTTCAATGATGGAGATCGACCATGTACCCACTCACTCACAGCGGCCAGCGGCAAGCCCTTAGTCGCGCTGAACTCGCCGCCCAGAACCGGTGCTTTCGAGGCACCGGGGGGCGCAGTCAGGAGAACCGTGAGTCGGGATTTCGGCCGGCCTTTCTCGATACCCGCAGTGGCACGATCCATCTGGCGCGCTTTGCCGATGGCCGCATCGCGCCCATGCACTTGCTCGACGGACTGCCTTCGGAACTGGTGCGCGAACGCGGCAGCAACGGCCGGGTCGTGGCGGTCAGCGAGCAACTGGTCGCCGGCTTCGAACGTGGCGGCGAATTCTATACCCGCGGCCAAGCAGCCGCGGCGGTCAATACCCACTGAAAAAACCCGAGGAGTAAAACCACATGATCAGCGAAGACCTGGACTTCACCACCGAGTCGGAATCCTTCTCGCCCGAGTGGCTGGACAGCGAGTCATGGGACATCGAACCGGCCGAGTGCTGGGGCTTGGACGAATTCCGCGACGAACTCAGACTGGACGGCACCCTGCGCCCCGATACCTGGCACTGATCCGGCGATCACGCCATGTAGGAGGTCCGTCCCGGGCCGATTGCAAGCGCACGGCGCCGGGATGACTCATCGCGCCGGGACGGCGCTCCTACCCCGCTGGCCGGGAGATGTAGGAGGCCGATTGCAAGCTCTGGTGTACAATCGCCGCTGATCAACCCCGGCGGCGAGGAGAGCATGTCGCATAGTCAAACCGACGCGGCCCGAACTGGCGTGTCCCGTTCCGAAACCTGGGAAATCGTCAAACCCGCAGTCAGCACCCACAACGGCCTGGTCGCCAGCCAGCACTGGCGAGCGTCCGAGATTGGCGCCCGGGTGCTGCGCGAGGGCGGCAATGCGGTCGATGCCGCCCTCGCGGCCAGCTTCGCCATCGGCGTGCTGGAACCCTGGATGAGCGGCCTCGGTGGCGGCGGTTTCATGCTGATCCATCAAGCCGCCGAGAACCGGACCTGGTGCATCGACGGCGGCATGGTGGCCCCGCGACAGCTCGATCCGGCCGATTATCCACTGAGCGGCAAGCAAGCCGGGGATCTGTTCGGCTGGCCGCAA
>CAYMHN010000357.1:0-4361 GCA_964390235.1 uncultured Candidatus Competibacteraceae bacterium | reverse complement strand
CCACGGTGAAGCTGATGTGCGACTTCAACCAGGGCTTGTCCCTGGGCGAAGCGCTCGCGCGCTGCCACGCGCTCGACGACCAGGGGCTGTACTGGTTCGAGGAACCGATCACCTACGACAACCTCCCGGGCTACGCGCAGCTGGCGCGCGAGTTGAAGACGCCGATTCAGCTCGGGGAGAACTTCTACGGTCCCCGCTTACTGTACCAGGCGCTGCTGGTCGGCGCGGGCGATTTCGTGATGCCGGATCTCATGCGCATCGGCGGCGTCAGCGGCTGGCTGCGCGCGGCCGCGATCACCAGCGCCGCGGGCATCCCGATGTCCACCCATCTCTACCCGGAAATCGCCGCGCATCTGATGCGCGTCACCGATACCGCGCACTGGCTGGAGTGGCAGGACTGGGCGGACCCGCTACTGGTCGAGCCGTTCGAGATCAAGGACGGTCATCTGATGGTGCCCGACCGACCCGGCCAAGGCATCGAGTGGAACGAGACGGCCGTCGCCAGGTTCGCGCAATGATTTCGGGTCTTTCATTACCGGCTCGCGATGGGCTGGTGCCGAGGCTTGGATTATGCCGATAAAAGGCGCAGGATGCCGGTTTCCTGCATGCCGGGGCGGCAGGGCGTTGATTCCGTCGTCGATCCGAGGAGTTCTGTAATGAATATCACTGGTCATGAATCTGGAGTGCGCGTGGATTATCAGCGTGCACGGTGGATGCCTTTGCTGCTTGGCGGGCTGTGGTTCGCGTTTGCCGGTAGCGCCGCGGTGGCCGAGGGGGAATTCCACCATGGCCCGGCCATTGCCCTGCACGACGGTAGCGCCCGGACCTATCTCGTCATCGAGGACGGACTACCCATCGAGGTGGGCGTGGCGCTGGACCGCGCGTTCCTGGCCGCCCTTCCGGAGGACGGTGCGCCCGGCGGGGTGGTCATGCCCGATGGGCACAGCGCCTTCGAGTATGTCCTGGAGATGCCGGCGGTAAACCCGACCCCGTTCCAGCATGTCTTTCTGGACTGGGTTCCGGCGGGCCATGAGCCTCATGGCGTCTATGATCACCCCCATTTCGACGTGCATTTCTACACCACCAGCGTCGAGCAGCGCCGCACCATCCACCCCGACGACCCGGAGTTCATGGCCAAGGCGCAACGACTGCCGGACCCGGAGTTCATCCCCGCGGGCTACATCCAGCCCGGCCTGCCGCCCGTGCCCATGATGGGCGTGCACCTGGTCGATCCCGCGTCACCGGAACTGCGCCAGGAAAACCCGGAGCCCTTCACCCGGACCTTCATCTACGGTAGTTGGGACGGCCGGCTGATTTTCGTGGAACCCATGGTCACCAAGGCGTTTCTGGAGCAACGTACCGACGAGAAAATCGCGGTACCGGTGGCCGAGCGCTATGATCCGCAAGGCTATTACCCGGGCTCCTATACCGTGCGCTGGGACGAAGCGTCCGGCGAACACCGGATCTCACTCACCGACCTGCTTTGGCGGTAAATGGCTACCGTCCACCCGGGTGCCGCAGTGGACGGCCTGGCCCGGTTCGCACGCGGAGGACTGGGGTTCGTGGTCGCGGCAATCCTCATGGTCTCGACCGCCGGTGCCGCGCCCGACGACCCCGGCGTACCGGGTCTGTGGCGAGTCACGCTGGGTGTGGCCGCGCCGTGGTCGCATCTCCACGGACCGGTACCGGATACCCGCGCATGGCTGGGGTTGACGGTCGACTTCGCAGCGGAGCAGGTCACCGGCCCCGGCTCGCTGAGCTGTGACCATGTGCGCTACGAGTCCATCGCATCGCCAGCACAAGGGCTGTTTCAGGGGCTGCTGCCGGAACCGGCGGAAACCGCCGCGCGGAATCTCGGACTGGCGCGTTTCCCGGTAACCGGGGTGCGTCTGAGCTGCGCTACCGGGGTGTTCGACCTGCACCGAGCGGACGCCGAGAACCTGCTGCTCGGCGTGGACAATGTGATCTGGACACTGAACCGCTCCCCCGGCGCGCTCGCCGATCCGGCCACCCCCAACGGCCGGGTGCAGGCCCTGCTCGAACGCCACTTCAGCGCCGACATGGGATTCGACGAGATCAGCGTGGCGAACAAGCGGGAGTTGTTGTCGGAGCGCTTGTCGCAGCGTATCGACGCCTACTTCGCCAGCGAATTTCCGGCCGATGAAGCCCCGCCCATCAATGGCGACCCGTTCACCGACAGCCAGGAGTACCCGGTCCGGTTCTCGGTCGGCGACAGCGCCCGCGAAGGGGATCTGGCGGCGGTACCGGTGCGCTTCGCCGATGGCTGGCGGGAACGGACCGTGGTCTATGTGCTGCGCGAGGAGCACGGCCAATGGCAGGTGGACGATCTGCGCTTCGAGCGCGGGATGAACCTCGGGGCGCTGCTGGAGCTGCTGCCCGACCCATCAGGCTATCTGCTCAGGTGAATTCCACGAAAGACTCTACCCAGCTGATCGGGTCGGGCTGACCACGATCAATGGGGTCAGGTCTTTCATTACCATGCGGCCGCACGTCGAGCGTGCGGTGGACCGGGCCTTGCAGGCAGGTCCCTGTTCGGAAACAGTCGCTGGTCCCACTTGACCGGCTCCGGGTTGCTGGCCCGTAGCAGCGCGAACTGTGGATGAGTCTGGTTGATCAGCACATTCTGTTCCAGCTGGCTGACGATGGAAGGCACCAGCAGCACCGCCGTGCGGCCACTGTCGTACCAGCGATCACCGTAGGACCGGCTGACCAGAAACCCGGTCTGATCCCAAGCCGGATACGCGTTGGAATCGAACGTTTCGATGGCGACTGCCGCGGGTATCCGAATCTCGATATACCGATGCTGGCGAGGTACTCTGCCCGTGTTGGCGTGCACCAGAACTTCGAGCAGGGCACCGGCGAAGCTGCGCGCCGCATAGATGACTCGCCGTCCCGGGGAGTTCCAGCGCCCGCCCAGCGACTGCGCGCCACCACCATCGAACAAGGGGTACCGGGCATCCGCGATGCGGTACACCGTGAGCATCGATCAGGCGGGCAACCCGTAGAACAGAGACCAGAGCAGCTCTTCCACCTGGCGGGCCCCCAACTCGCTGAGGGCCGCCTCGATCGGTGTGCGATCAGCCAGCGCCGGGTGTGGCCGGGTGAGAAAGTGGCGCGCCTGCTCCTCATCGTCCCACACATAGAGCGCTGTCGCGATCACCCGCGCAAGCCGTTCGGTGCGCTCGCTCTCCGCCGGACTCAGAGCCGTGGTGCGCCGTTTATAGCTGGGTTGCGGAACCACGCGATACATCAGCTCCGCCACCGCCTTGCGATCACGGGTGACGTGGAGGACCACGCTGCGCAGCGTTTTCTTGGGTAAGCCGCGTTGCACCGCAGCGCTTAGTTCACCCAGGGAGTGAATATCCCGCTTGAGCGTCTCGCGCCCGCCCAGCACGTCAGCGATGGATTCGACATTGATCATGGGGGTATCAATCGACTTTATAATCAGGTTCAGATGATACCGGGACGAGAAAGAGCCAGCAAGGCTGAATGTGCTCAGCCGGCCAGCACCTCCTCGGCTGCCCCCCGATCAGCGCCTCGGGTTTTCCGGGTACCGTGGATTATTCCCGCCAGCGGCTGAAGACATAGTCGCGGTCTTGTTGGGAAGTATGGCACTGATAACAGGCCGTGTCCGCGTTCTCGCCGACCACGGGTTGCGCAGGATCGCCGGCGGCGAAACCCTCGAAACCCCAGCCACCGGTTGCCTCGAAGCGCGTGCTGTCCTTCACCATCACGCCGAGAACCTTGCGCGCGCCCTCGGTGATCGCATGCTCCCCCTGGTCGGCTTCCAGCAGGTCGAAGACGATCACCGCGCCGTCGGGAAACTCCCCGGCCTGGTAGCCCTGCATGGCTTGCGGGTTGGCGTAGAGGTGATGGATGCCGCCGAACGCTTCGTACAGGCCGTGGCCCTCTTGAATGACCATGCTCTTGACATGCGTCCAGTCGCGATACCCGGTCGGGTAATCGACAGCGAAAACACCGGCGGACGATCCCAGCGCGGCGACGGTGCCGAGCAGCAGCACGGGGCGGAAACGGTTCATGGGCTGTCCTCCACGACGGATGATGAGCGTTGTGTTACGGTATGCTGGTGTAGCCAAGCTGACAAGCAGGCACTTTTCGGTCAGGTAGGTACGAAGTGGTGCAAAATTCCGAACGGAAAGGAAAAAACCATTCCACCCCGCCGCCGGTCGCGCGCATGGTGGAGGATATCGTCGGCTGCAAGTGGTCGCTGGAGGTGCTCGCCGCGGTGCGCAACGGTGTGGTGCGTCCCGGTGCCATCCAGCATTCCATCGAGGGATTGTCGACCAAGGTGCTCAACGAGCGGCTCTCGAAGATGGTCC
>CAYMHN010000356.1:0-4365 GCA_964390235.1 uncultured Candidatus Competibacteraceae bacterium | reverse complement strand
CGACGACCGCTTCTATTTCATGGAAATGAACACCCGCTTGCAGGTCGAGCACCCGGTCACCGAGATGGTTACCGGCCAGGACCTGGTCGAATGGCAGTTGCGGGTAGCTGCGGGCGAGCCCTTGCCGCGTGACCAGGATCAGCTGTTCATCGATGGCCATGCTTTCGAGGCGCGTATCTATGCCGAGGATCCGGAGCGCGACTTCCTGCCCGCCACCGGCCGGCTGATCCAGCTGCACACTCCGACCGAGGATCGCCATGTACGCATCGACAGCGGCGTGCGCCAGGGCGACGAGATCGGTATTCATTACGACCCCATGCTCGCCAAGCTGATCGTTCACGACCGCGACCGAGAAACCGCGCTGCGCCGACTGCGGCACGCACTGGCCGAGTTCCGGGTGGTCGGACTGACCACCAATGTCGACTTCCTGGGCCGGCTGGCTACCCACCCGACATTTGCCGCCGGCGAGGTCGATACCGGTTTCATCGACCGCCATCGGGCCAACTTGTTTCCGCCACCGGCTCCCGTCCCGGATCGAGTGCTGGCCATCGCCACCCTGGCCGAACTGCTGCACACCGAACGGCAGGCCCGACTGGCGGCGTCCCGCTCGGCGGATCCCTGGTCGCCCTGGAACACGGTCAGTGGCTGGCGACTCAATAGCGACAACCACCACACCCTGCTGCTGCGCGACGGCGACCGCGAAGTCTCGGTCACCGCCCATTTCCGGCCGGACGGTTTCATGCTCGACTTGCCGGATGGCGCAATGCGAGCCGGCGGCACGCTGGGCGACGACGGGCGCTTGCGCTATCGGCTGGATGGTCGGGTTGCGAATGCCCGAATCCTGCGCGATGGCGCTTATTTGATGATTCAGGATTCCGGTCACCACTACACGCTGGTTTTGCACGATCCCCTGCACGCCGGCCTCGATGACGATATCGTGGACGGCAGCCTGACCGCCCCCATGCCGGGCAACGTGATCGCGCTGCTGGTCCAGCCCGGCGATCTGGTCAGGGCCGGTGACCCTTTACTGGTTCTGGAAGCAATGAAAATGGAACATACCATCACCGCCCCGGCCGACGGCGTGATCCACCAGATCAATTACCGGGTCGGCGAGCAGGTTCAGGAAGGGGTCGAATTGCTGAGCCTCGATACCGGGGATTGAGGTGTCGATAGCGCTCCAGCGCGACTCAGCCGGGCGCCGCCGCCAGCGGCCATAGTTCCCGGCTCTGACTCAGGACGAAGGCGCTGAACGCCCGGGTCACCGGTGCCAGCCGCTTGCCCTTGCGATGCACCAGATACCAGTGACGCATGATGGGAAAACCATCGGCATCCAGTATCGCGAGCCGACCGGCGCTGAGTTCCACTTCCAGAGTGTGCAGCGAGACTATACCCAGTCCCAGACCCGCCGACACCGCCTGCTTGATCGCCTCGTTGCTGGCCAGGGCCATGGGGGTTTTCAGGGTGATGCCGCGGGTGGTGAAAAACCGCTCCATGGCGCTGCGGGTACCGGAGCCGGGTTCGCGCACCAGAAAAGTGGTGTTCATCAGCTCGGTCAGCGGGATTGCGCGCCGCCCGACCAACTCGTGTTCGGGCGCGGCGATCACTACCAGCGGGTTGTCCATGAAGCACTCGCTGATCAGGTCCACCCCATCCGGGGGCTTGCCCATGATCACCAGATCGGTCTCGTTATCGGCCAGCAAGGCTAGCAAACCCTGCCGGTTGGCTACGTCCAGGCTGAAGCTCACGCCTGGGTGCTCGCGGCAAAAGGCCGCCAGCAGTCGGGTGGTGAAATGATTGGCGGTGCCGGGCACGGCCAGTCGCAGGGTGCCGTATTCACCGCTGCGCAAGGCCTCGAACCGATCGCGGATCTCATCCAGTTGCTCGGCGATGTGGCGACTGTAGCCGACCAGTTCCAGGCCGGCAACCGTGAGCTGGATCTTCTTGCCCAGCTGCTCGAACAGCGGCAGTCCCAGTACTTCCTCCAGCTGACGGATCTGCATCGACACCGCGGGCTGGGTCAGATGCAGCGCTTCTCCCGCGCGCGTGTAGCTCAAGTGCTTGGCTACCGCCCGGAACACCTGCAATTGGCGCATGGTTATGTTCATAAGTGATTACTTATGCCTTTGATAAGAATTATCTGTTTTTAATTATTTTCAAATTACCCCATCATAATCAATAGATATCACAATAGCTGGAGACCGAGGATGAGCGAAACACTGACTGGCAAAGAACGTTACAAGTCCGGCGTCATTCCCTACAAGAAGATGGGCTACTGGGAGCCGGATTATCAACCACTGGATACCGATGTCATCTGCCTGTTCCGGATCACCCCGCAGGACGGCGTCGATCCCGAGGAAGCGGCTGCGGCCGTGGCTGGCGAATCCTCCACCGCCACCTGGACCGTGGTCTGGACCGATCGGCTGACCGCCTGCGAACGCTACCGCGCCAAGGCCTACCGGGTCGATCCGGTCCCCGGCAACCCCGAGCAGTACTTCGCCTACATCGCCTACGATCTGGATCTGTTCGAGCCGGGCTCGATCGCCAATCTGACCGCTTCCATCATCGGTAATGTGTTCGGTTTCAAGGCGCTCAAGGCCCTGCGTCTGGAGGACATGCGTCTGCCGGTCGCCTACGTAAAGACCTTCCCCGGCCCCGCCACCGGCATCGTGGTCGAACGCGAGCGCCTGGACAAGTACGGCCGGCCGCTGCTGGGCGCCACGGTCAAGCCCAAGCTGGGCCTATCGGGCCGCAATTACGGCCGAGTGGTCTACGAGGGGCTCAAGGGCGGGCTGGATTTCCTCAAGGATGACGAGAACATCAACTCGCAGCCGTTCATGCACTGGCGCGACCGCTTTCTCTACGTGATGGAGGCGGTCAACCGGGCCGCCGCCGCCACTGGCGAGGTCAAGGGCAGTTATCTGAACATCACCGCGGGCACCATGGAGGAGATGTACCGGCGCGCCGAGTTCGCCAAGGAACTGGGCTCGGTAATCGTCATGATCGACCTGGTGATCGGCTACACGGCTATCCAGTCCATGGCCCACTGGGCACGCGACAATGACATGATCCTGCACCTGCACCGGGCCGGACATGGCACCTACACCCGGCAGAAATCGCATGGCATCAGCTTCCGCGTGATTAGCAAGTGGATGCGTCTGGCCGGGGTTGATCATATCCACGCCGGCACCGTGGTCGGCAAGCTGGAGGGCGATCCGAACATGGTACGCGGGTTCTACGATATCCTGCGCGAGGACTATGTGACACAGAATCTGGAAAACGGGGTGTTCTTCGATCAGGACTGGGCTTCGTTGAACAAGGTCATGCCGGTGGCCTCGGGCGGCATCCATGCCGGCCAGATGCACCAGTTGCTGCATTATCTGGGCGAGGATTGCGTGCTGCAATTCGGCGGCGGCACCATCGGCCACCCGGACGGCATTCAGGCCGGCGCGATCGCCAACCGGGTGGCGCTGGAAGCCATGGTGCTGGCCCGCAACGAGGGCCGCGACCTCTGGAACGAGGGTCCGGATATCCTGCGCCAGGCCGCCAAGCAGTGCAAGCCGCTGGAGGTCGCCCTGGAGCTGTGGAAGGATATCACCTTCAATTATCAATCCACCGACACGGCGGACTTCGTGCCGCTGGAAACGGCTTCGGCCTGAGGAGACATGCACATGATTACCCAGGGTACCTTCTCGTTTCTGCCCGCGCTGAGCGACGAGCAGATTCTCAAGCAACTCAAGTACTGCATCGACCAGGGCTGGGCGGTGAATGTCGAATACACCGATGATCCACACCCGCGCAACACCTACTGGGAAATGTGGGGCCTGCCGATGTTCGACCTGCGCGATCCGGCCGGAATCCTGATGGAGATCAACGACTGCCGCAAGGCCCACCCCGAGGAGTACATCCGGATCTCGGCCTTCGACAACACCAAGGGCTGGGAGAGCATCCGGCTGTCGTTCATCGTCAACCGACCCAGCCAGGAGCGCCGCTATCGGCTGGAACGCACCGAGGTCACCGGCCGTCAGCAGCGTTACGCGATCAGATAGTTATCAGTTAACAGTGATCAGTTATCGGTGGGAGACTACCGATAACTGATAACCGATAACTGCAAACTGGAGTCATCATGTCCGAACCCGCCCAACCACTGCCCGAGAGCGTCGATCTCGACGCCGAACGCCAAGGTGCCGGGATCGACGCGGTACTCGACCAGCTCGACCGTGAGCTGGTCGGGCTGGTGCCGGTCAAGACCCGGATTCGCGAGATCGCCGCGCTGCTGCTGATCGACCGGTTGCGGCGGCGGCTGGAACTGGCCGCCGAGAGCCCGACCCTGCACATGTGCTTCACCGGCAATCCGGGCACCGGCAA
>CAYMHN010000355.1:0-4393 GCA_964390235.1 uncultured Candidatus Competibacteraceae bacterium | reverse complement strand
CCCGAGGGCCGGCGCCTGGCCGAGTGGCCGCTGCATCCGCGGCTGGCCCATATGCTGCTGCGCGGCGCCGAACTCGGGCTGGGGGCTCTGGCCTGCGATATCGCCGCCCTGCTGGAGGAACGCGACCCGCTGCGCGGCGACCCGGAACGCGGTTGCGATCTCGAGCTGCGTCTCGAGCAGTTGCAGCGCTGGCGCGCATCGAACTCCGCGGCAAGCGCCGATTCATGGCGGCAAATCGACCGGGCCGCCAAACGGCTTCGCCGACAGCTACCCGAACAGCAACCAATACCCGTCGACATGGAGCATGCGGTCGGTCTGCTGCTGGCTCTGGCTTACCCGGACCGCATCGCCCGACGTCGTGAACAGACCCATGATCGCTATCGGCTGAGCAATGGCCGCGGGGCACGCCTGGGGTTGGACGATCCGCTGAGCGGGCGGGACTGGTTGGTGGCGGCGCAACTCGATGCCGGTGTCAAGGAAGGCCGGATTCAGCTCGCCGCCACGGTCGATCTCGACACCCTGCTGAGCTACTGCGACCCGGTTTTGCACGAGATCGAGCGGATCGGCTGGGATGAGCGCGAGCAGGCGGTGCAGGCGGTGTGCGAGCAGCGCCTGGGAGCCTTGGTCGCGCAGCGCCGGCCACTGCCTCGACCCGACCCCGAGCAGCTACGCGCGGCCATGCTCGAAGGCATCCGCCAGCTGGGTCCGGCTTGCCTGCCCTGGAACGACAACCTACGCCAATGGCAGGCCAGGGTGCTTACCTTGCGTCACTGGTGCCCCGAGGAGGGCTGGCCGGATCTCGGCGACGGACCCCTGATGGCAACCCTGGCCGACTGGCTGGGTCCCTTGGACGGTATCACCCGGCGCGAACATCTGACCCGCCTGGACCTGGCCACCATACTGCGGCAGTACCTGGGCTGGCAGCTGGCGGCTCGGCTGGACCAGGCGGCGCCGACTCACCTGACCGTGCCCAGCGGTTCGCGGATCCGCTTGTGCTACCAGGGCGCGGAACTGCCGATACTGGCCGTCAAGCTGCAAGAACTGTTCGGCTTGGATGAAACGCCAAGCCTCAACCGGGGCCGGATCCCCGTGCTGCTGCACCTGCTGTCGCCAGCCCGGCGGCCGATCCAGATCACCCGCGATCTGCCCAGCTTCTGGGCCAACACCTACCCCGAGGTGCGCCGGGAACTCAAGGGTCGCTACCCCAAACACCCCTGGCCCGAAGACCCCGGCTCGGCCATCCCGACCCGCGGTACCCGACAGCTGGTCTGACTTTCCCGCCTCAGCGCATGGTTCGCGGCAGGATCGTGGCGATATCCGGCACCAGTAGCAGGATCGCCACCCCCAGGCACATGATCAGGAACATCGGCAAGGCGGCCAGGGAAATATAGCCGATGTCGTGATTGGTCATGCCCTGCAAGACGAACAGGTTGAACCCGATCGGTGGGGTGATCTGGGCCATCTCCACCACCAGTACCAGGTAGATGCCGAACCAGATCATGTCGAAACCCATCATCCGCACCAGGGGTTCAACCACGGCCATGGTCAGCACCACGGCGGATATGCCGTCCAGAAAACAGCCGAGAATGATGTAGAACAGGGTCAACACGATGATCAGCTCCACCGGGGTCAGCCCCATGGCGCTGATCCAGGCGGCGATATTACGCGGGATGCCGGTATAGCCCATGGCCAGGGTCAGCACCGCCGCGCCCATCAGGATCAGGCCGATCATGCAGGAGGTGCGGGTGGCGCCGAGCAGGCTGTCCTTGAACGAGTCCCAGGTCAGGGACTGCTGTAGCAGCGAGATGATCAATGCCCCCAGCGCGCCGATGACGGCCGCCTCGGTCGCGGTCGCCAGACCCAGGTAGATCGAGCCCAGGACGACCAGGATCAGGCCCAGTACCGGCAGCAGCTGCAAGGTTTCGCCGAAGCGCCTGGACCAGGGCATGGCGGCGTCTTCCTGCGGCATGTCCTGCGGACGCAGCAGCGCATAGATGGCGATATAGCTCATGAACAGCAGCGCCATCATGATGCCCGGCAGGATGCCGGCCATGAACAGCGCGGTGATCGATTCGTTCACCGTCACGCCGTACACGATCAGAATGATGGACGGCGGGATCAGCAGCCCCAGGGTGCCGGAACCGGCGAGCGTACCGACGATCATCCGCTCGGGATAGCGACGCCGACGCAGTTCCGGAATGGCGATCTTGCCGACGGTGACCGCGGTCGCGGCCGAGGAACCGGAGACCGCGGCGAACAGACCGCAGCCGGCCACGTTCACGTGCAACATGCCACCCGGCAGCCGGTTCAGCCAGGGGCTGAGGCCCCGGAACAGATTCTCGCTCAAGCGGGTGCGAAACAGGATTTCGCCCATCCAGATGAACAGCGGCAGCGCCGTCAGACCCCAGGCGGTGCTGGACGACCAGACCACGGTCGCCATGGCCTGGCCGGCCGGACGCGGCGTGAACATCATGATGCCGATGATGGCGGTGACCAGCAGCGACAGCCCCACCCAGACGCCGCTGCCCAGGAAGAACAGCAGCAGGCCGATGAAGATGAGCACCAGGGTGAGGTCGTTCATGGCCGCGGCTCAACGTCCATCGCGAGATCGGCCTTGGCGTCCAGGTCCGCCTCGCCCAGGAAGATCAGCCGCAGCAGCTTTTCCAGTAGCGCCAGGGTCAGCACCGCGGTACCGACGACCATGGCCAGCTGCGGAATCCACAACAGGGTCGCGTCCGCGGCCTGGCTGCGCTCGTTGATCAGCCACGATACATGGGCCAGATCATAGGCGTAGTAGCTCAGCATGGCGGAGATCACCAGGGCCACGCTCAGGCACCAGGCTTCGGCCAGCTGCTTGGCGCGCCCGGTCAGCCGGCTGACCAGCAGGCCGACGCGGATGTGGCCGCCCTCGCCGAAGGTGTAGGCCAGGGCCAGAAACCAGGAGGCGGCCAGGGCATAGGTGGCGTAGCTGCTCAGACCGATGAGTTGCAGGCCGATGATGCGGCTGATCACGCTGGCCAGCACCAGCAGACCCAGCGCCACCAAGGCCAGGGCGGCCAGCATGCCGCACCCCCGATACAGCCATTGCAGGGGCGCGGCGATGATGTTCAGTAAGCCACCCATGGGGGCGCTGTTAGCGGGCGTTGCGGTAAGCTTCGACCAGCGCCTCGCCATCGGCGCCGGCGCGCTGGATCCACTCGGCGGTCATGGTCTCGCCGATGGTTTCCAGGCCCGCGCGCAGCTCATCGCCGGGTTCGAGCACCTGCATGCCGTTCTCGGCCAGGGTGGCGTTCAGTCCCGCCGTCATGCCGCGCACATGCTCCCAGCCCTCGCTTTCCACCTCGGCCGCCGTGTCCAGCAGTATCTGGCGCGTCGCCTCGTCCAGACCGTCCCAGACGCGCTTGTTGATCATCACGATGTTGAGGGGAATCCAGGCCTGGAGATCGTAGTAGTAATTGACCTGCTCCCAGACCTTGCTGTCCACCCCGGTGGCCCCGGAGGTGAACATGCTGTCGACCACGCCGGTGGCCAGGGCCTGACTCAGCTCGGCGGCCTCGATCTGGGTCGGCTGGGCCTGGAACAGATCGGCCAGACGGGAGGTCGCGACATTGTAGGCGCGGAAGCGACGCCCGCGCATGTCCTCGATACGCTCGACCGGGGCGGCGGCGAACAGCCCCTGGGGCGGCCAGGGCAGGGCGTAGAGAAACTGGATGTTCTGCCCGCCCAGCAGAGCCTCGTAATAGGGTCTGGTCGTCTGGTACAGGGTCCAGGCATCATCGAAGTTGGTCGCCAGGAACGGCACCGCATCGACCTCGAAGATCGGATTCTCGTTGCCCAGGGCCGACACCAGGCGCTCGCCCATTTCGGCCTGGCCGGTCTGCACCGCCCGCTTGATCTGGTCGCCGGGGAACAGCGAGCCACCCGGGTGCACGGTGATGCTGATCGCGCCGCCGGTACGCTCGTTGACCCGCTGGGCGAACTGCTCCAGGAACCGGGTATGGTGATTGCCCGCCGGATAGGCCGCCGGCAGGTCCCAGCGCTGCTGGGCGGCCGCCGGTTGCAGGCTCCAGAGCGCGATCAGCACCAGAGAGAGTAGGCTGGTTTTAATCAGATTCATGATGGTTCCCCGTCGTGCAGAACATGCTTGGTATGGTTGTCGATGCAGTAAATCACGCCGCTTCGCCCATCGTCAACTTGCACCGGCGGTTCGATTGACGGCCCACCGATCGAGCCACTCGTATTCAGTCCGGCTGGCCCAGGCCCAGCACGTCTTCCATGCCATAGACGCCGGGCGCCCTGCCCTTCAGCCAGCGCGCGGCCACCAACGCGCCGTGGGCGAACAGATCCCGGTGCCCGGCCTCGTGCGACAGTGTCAGGCGTTCGGCCGGACCAG
>CAYMHN010000354.1:0-4400 GCA_964390235.1 uncultured Candidatus Competibacteraceae bacterium | reverse complement strand
TTTCTTCCTGTAAATTTTCCGGAGCACGCGCGAGCCCCCCGGGAGACGGCCCGCGCCGGGCCGGGAGGATGGCAAAGCCGGCGTTGTGGACTATGCTTATCGACAGCGAGCGATGAGGCGAGGGCGGCGGTGATGAAACAGACGGTCCGCCGCGCGGTGGAGATCCGGGTCCGCGACGAGACGGGCGAGGTGATCAGCGAGCAGGCGCTGGAGCTGGACATCGGCACGGGGCGGTTCACCGAGATCGAACAGGCGGTGGAGCGAATGCGTCGCCAGGCCTTGAAACGCCTGGAAGCCGAGCTGCTGGAACGGGAGCAAGCGCGGTTCATCGAGACGGCGCAAAAAGGGGGGTCTGGCGGCTGAACGGGCGTCAGCCGGTGGTGCTCAAGGGGCTGCACGGGCGGGTGGAATTCGAGGTGCAACCGCGCGGCGGACCGCGGCTGATCGAACGGGCCAGCGGGGAGCGGTGCAGCTGGTTGGAACTGAGCGGCCAGTTCCCGCACGGCCATTACCCGACCCCGGGGCTGTGCGAAGTGGCGGCGTATTACAGCAACCGCTTGAGCTATGAGGAAGTGGCGGGGCTGGTGCGGCCGCCGCGCGGGAGCGGCTCAGCGGCGAGCGGTTGCTCAGTGATCAGCGCATCGAGCAATTGGTCCTCGACACGGCTGCGGCGGTCAGCCGTGAGTGGGCGCCGGAGTGCGAAGCGCCGGCCCCGGAGATCGACCCGGCGGAGGACGTGTACGCCGCCGGGACCCCCGAGGTGGGGGTGTACGAGGACGGCATCGCGACGGTCCGCCGCGCGGTCAAGGTGCAGAAAGGGGGACGGTGCAGTAAAAACCGCCCGGCGATGCGCGATCCCGAGGCGGCCAAGCGGGTGAACACCGAGGCGGCCGCCGCGCGGTGGTGCTGCTGGAGCGGCGTGACGGGGGCCACGAGTACCTGTGCGAGGGCATCAACGCACACGGCGCCACGGTGATCCCGCTGCATCAGCGGGTGCGCGCGGCGGTGCAGCGCGAATACGGTACGCCCGCCGCGCCGCTGCCGGTGGTGGCGATCAGTGACGGGGCCGGCGTGATTCGCAGTGCGCTGCAAGCGATCTTCGACACCCTGCCGACGGTGATTCTCGACGGGTACCACCTGGACAAGAAGACCCGGGAACTGATGAGCATGATCGCGCTGAACAAAGCCGATAAGGAACGCCACCTCGCGGTGATGCTCGGATGGCTGTGGCACGGCGAGGTGGAACGGGTGCTGGACTAGCTGCGCACCGAGGTTCACGTCCGCAACGCGGACAAACACCGGGAACTGCTCGGCTATCTGGACAAGCATCGCCACGAGATCATCGACTACGGTGCTCGCCAAGCGGCCGGCAAACCCGTCGGTAGCGGGCGCATGGAGAAAGGTGCGGTCCGCCGCGCGGTCGATCAGGTCATCGGGCATCGCCAGAAGAAAAAGGGCATGACGGTCCGCCGCGCGGCCTGGAGCGCCAAGGGCAGCAAGGCGCTGGCCGTGCTCAAGGTCGTGGAACTCAACGGGCAGTGGCAGGCGCTGTGGTTCCCGCCGCAGACCGATGCCAGGGCTGCGGCCTGAACTCCGGAAAATTTACAGGAAGAGGTTTTTTACGCCATGAAACAAACCGACCGGTCTATTCATCGATCGACAAGCCGCGACCCGTCCCCGGGACGCCATGCGGCCGGGGCTTTCACCAACCGTGACACGGGAGGCATGCCTATGAAAGAAAGCCACAGTAACTGAGCGAAGTACCACCATACTGCTGTAAAGGAGGTAATCGACCATGAATATCTCACGCACCAAGCCGATCTTCATCCTCACGCTCCTGTCAGGACTTTCGACCGGATTCGCCGTGGCGGCCGGCAACGGCCACAGTGTGGTGACTCCGGACGGGATCGAGTGGCAGGAAGGCCCAGACTTCATCGAACCGGGCGCCGAGTTGGCCCTGCTGGCCGGCGACCCCGCCGAGGGTGCCTTCACGGCGCGGGTGCGCCTGCCGGCGGGCTACGACATCCACTCCCATTACCACACCGGGAACAAGTACCTGACCGTCGTTTCCGGCGCGCTGTACATCGGCTTCGGCGATGAACTGGACAAGGACCAGGGAATGCAGGTGCCGGCGGGATCGTTCGTCAAGATCCCCCCCCAGCATAACCACTACGAGTGGTTCGAGGAAGAAACCGTCCTCCAGATTCACGTAGCCGAACCGTTCGAGGTCATCTACGTGGACCCGGACCTCGATCCGCGTAACCAGTAAGGCGGAACGCAGGGTTCAGGCCTGCAACGACCGCCGGCAAGGCATTGGCCTACCGGCGGTCGACTGGCGGATCAACTGGCGCTGTCTCCCCCAGCCGCTCCTGCTGCTGCTGCCACAGGCGCGCATACAGCCCGTCATGGGCCAGCAGTTCGACATGGCTGCCACGCTCGGCCACCAGACCCTGATCCAGCACCACGATCTGGTCGGCGTCGACCACGGTGGACAGGCGGTGGGCGATCACCAGGGTGGTACGCCCGGCGCTGACCTCGCGCAGATTGGCCTGGATGGCGCGCTCGGTGCGAGTGTCCAGGGCGCTGGTGGCCTCGTCGAACAGCAGGATGGCGGGATTCTTGAGGATGGTGCGGGCGATGGCCACCCGCTGTTTCTCGCCGCCGGACAGCTTCAGGCCACGCTCGCCGACCCGGGTCTGGTAGCCGTCCGGCAAGCCCATGACGAACTCGTGGATATGCGCCATGCGGGCGGACTGTTCGACTTCGGCCGGTCCCGCCGCGGGACGGCCGTAAGCGATGTTGTAATAAATGGTGTCGTTGAACAGCACGGTGTCCTGCGGCACCACACCGATGGCCGCGCGCAACGACTCCTGGATCAGCGAACGGATGTCCTGACCGTCGATCAGGATGGCGCCGCCGCTCACATCATAGAATCGATACAATAGCCGGCCGATGGTCGATTTGCCGGCCCCGGTCGGCCCGACGATGGCCAGGGTGCGACCCGGCGGGATGGTGAAACTCACGTCCCGCAGGATCGGCCGGCGCGGATCGTAGCTGAAACCGACCGAACGGAACTCGAGTTCGCCGCCGTTCAGGGTCAGCGGCCTGGCGTCGGGGCGGTCGGTCACTTCAGGCGGCACGTCGAGCAGGCCGAACAGCTGTTCGATATCGACCAGGCTCTGCTTGAGCTGGCGATAGACGAAGCCGAAGATGTTCAACGGCTGATAGAGCTGGATCAGATAGGTGTTGACCAGCACGAAATCGCCCACCGTCAGCTCGCCGACGATGATGCCGCGCGCCGCCATGTACATGATCAGGGTCAGGCCGCTGGCGATGATGGCCGCCTGGCCGAAGTTGAGCAGCGACAGCGAGGTGCGGCTCTTGACCGCCGCGTCCTCGTAGCCTTTCAGCGACTGGTCATAGCGGGCGATCTCGTGACCTTCGTTACCGAAATACTTGACCGTCTCGAAGTTCAGCAGGCTGTCGATGGCCTTGGTATTGGCGTCCTGATCGGTCTCGTTCATCTGGCGGCGGAATTTGAGCCGCCACTCGGTCACCCACAGGGTGTAGGCGATATAGGCCAGTACCGTGGCCAGGGTGACCAGGGCGAACCAGAAGTTCAGCATCCCCCAGAGTATGGCCACCACCAGCAGGATCTCGATCAGGGTCGGCAGGACATTGAACAGCATGATGCTGAGCAGCGATTCGATCGCGCTGGTGCCCCGCTCGATGATCCGCGACAGGCCGCCGGTCTGGCGTTCCAGGTGGAAGCGCAGGGCCAGGCCGTGCAGATGACGGAACACGGTCACCGCGACATTGCGCATGGCGCGCTGGGCGACCCGGGCGAACAGCGCGTCGCGCAGTTCGGCGAAACCCAGGCTGGACACCCGCGCCAGACCATAGCCCAGGATCGCCGCCAGCGGCAGTACCAGGGCCGCGTCGGCCGCGCTGCTCAGAGCATCGACCGCGTGCTTGTAGAATACCGGGGTGATCACGGTGGCGATCTTGGCCAGCACCAGACAGGCCAGGGCCAGCACCACGCGGGTGCGCAGGGCCGCCTGGCCGGCCGGCCACAGGTACTGGGTCAGCGAGCGCAGTGCGCCCAGTTCGGTGCGCACCCCGCCGGGAGTAGAGGCAGCCATGGAGCGGGTCAGCGCCCCGTGAAGTCGGGTTGACGCTTGGCCAGAAAGGCGGCGATGCCCTCGCGCCCATCGGCGCTGGCTGCCGACGTGGCAATGGCCTGAGACTCGCGCTCGAACTGGGCTTCCAGACTGCTGGCGGCGGACTCGGCCAGCAGCCGCTTGGCCTTGCCGAAACTGCCGGTCGGCCCCTGGGCCAGCTGGCGGGCCAGGGCCTCGGCCTCGACGGCCAGATCGGCATCCGCCACCACGCGGTTGATC
>CAYMHN010000353.1:0-4426 GCA_964390235.1 uncultured Candidatus Competibacteraceae bacterium | reverse complement strand
CGGCCGCACGCACGGTCGCGGGTGCCTCTTCGGCGAGGTAACGGCTGACAGCGCCGTCGAAGGGTTTCCTGGACATGTGTTTTCGGCCTCCGGGCACTGTGGATGTTCGGGAATTATGGCTGCTGTAAAAAGCAGGCGGCTTCATTTGCCATAATCCCGCCCACTTTATTAGTCCCGATCGCGGTGCTATAAGTCGCCTTCCATGCTCGCTCAGGCTACGCGCGTCAGGCGAGGATGGGGGCCCGGGATCGGGCCCGAGCATGCCTCTAGCCGGGCATCAACAAGCTGACGCCGCAACAATAAAGTAACAATAGCTGACGCTTTAGTTCGGAGCTGGCGCATCTCCGCCTGGAGACTAGTCGCAGCCCGGCACGTGGGAGGCGCCCGATGGGGCGTAGTCTGGTCGCGAATCCTGCACGCATATCATGGCAACGGGCTGCCGGTCCCCTGCGGCCCGCTCGCACATGGATGCCAGCCTGGGCGCGCGCACCTCTCCCGCAGCTTCATCAACCAAATCAAGCAAGCCACACGTGGGAGAGTGATCATGAAGAGCCCTGACCGAAATCCCGGCCACGCGCAGCGCGCCTGCAAAGGGATGGCGCTGTCGCTCCTGGCTGCATGCCTGACTGCGATGAGCCTTGCCGGCCCGGCTGCGGCACAGGTCCCGTCCGCGCAAGGACTGACCCCCGAGTCTACCTACTCGGTCAAGGCCAACAAGCAGGTGACGCTGGACCTGAGCGCGTTCCCCTCCTATGCGAGGGATCCGGCCTCGCGGGCGCCGCTCTTGAGCGCCATAGTCATCCTGGAGGACCCGGCGCTGGTGAATTATCAAGGCACGATTCCAGGTCTGCCTGCCACCAGTCCGAAGGCCACCGGCGCGCGGAAGGTGAACCCCAGGTCGGCCGCCGTGCGCAGCTACACCGCGCACCTGCGGGCGAAGCAGGCAGCATTCGAGGCCTCCGCCGCCGCCACTTCGCCTTCAATGAAGATATCGCAGCGCTTCACGGCCGCCGTAAACGGCATCGCCCTGGCGGCAACCGGCAAGGATCTGCAGGCGATCGCCAACCTCGAAGGTGTCGTGGCGGTCTATCCGGACGAACTGCGGCAACTCAACACGGAGGTCAGCCCCGGCTTCGTAGGCGCCGAAACTGTTTGGGCGGCACTTGGCGGCGTCGAGAGCGCCGGCGAGGGAGTCATTGTCGGCGTGCTGGACTCGGGTGTGTGGCCGGAGCATCCCTCCTTCGCCGACCCCGACCCGTCGGGGACGCCTTTCCCAGCGCCGGCGGATACCTATGCATGTGAGTTTGGCAGCGCCAGTCCCGGCGACGCGCCGTTCGACTGCAACAACAAGTTGATCGGCGCCCACCGCTTTATGGCGACCTACGACGTGTTCGGCCCGCCCCTGCTACCTGGAGAATTTGTTTCGGCCCGGGACGACGACGGCCACGGCACGCACACCGCGACCACCGCCGCGGGCAACGCGGGGGTCGATGTGGAGCTGCTGGATGTCTGGCGCGGGGAAGTATCCGGGGTGGCGCCGCGCGCGCACGTGATCGCCTACAAGGTCTGCGGTGACGCGGGCTGTTTCCAGTCGGACTCGGTCGCCGCCATCGACCAGGCCATCATCGACGGCGTGGACGTGATCAACTTTTCCATCAGCGGCGGCACCAACCCCTACGCGGATACCGTCTCGTTGGCTTTCCTCAACGCATATGCAAACGGCGTGTTTGTAGCCACCTCGGCGGGCAACGCCGGGCCGGGGGCCAATACAGTGGGTCATCGCGGCCCATGGACGACCACCGTCGGAGCGAGCACCTCCAGCCGGCATTTCCTGTCGACGCTGACGCTGGCTGCCGATGGCGGGCACGAGCTCAAGCTGGTGGGCGCCTCGATCACGGCCGGCATCAGCGACCCGACACCGGTGGTCTTTCCCCCGGCCGGGCAGGAATTGTGTCTCAGCCCCTTCCAGCCGGGCACCTTCAACGGCGAGATCGTGATCTGCGAACGTGGCGAGATCGCGCGAGTCGAGAAAGGCTATAACGTGCAGGTCGGCGGCGCCGCGGGGATGATCCAGTACAACCCAACACTGCAGGGGCTCGCGACCGACAATCACTTTATCCCGAGCATCCACCTGGAGAATGAGGCCGGGGGGCAGCTACTAGACTTCATGACCGCGTACACCGGTGTGACGGCCACCTTCACGGACGGAGTGGCGTCCATTGTGCAGGGCGACGTGATGGCCGGCTTCAGCTCGCGCGGCGGCGCGGGGCTCGCGCTGGGCATCGCCAAGCCCGACATTACAGCGCCCGGCGTGCAGATCCTTGCCGGTCACACACCGATGCCCGCCACCGTCGCTGGGGGCAAGCCAGGCGAACTGTTCCAGGCGATCCAGGGCACCTCCATGTCCAGCCCGCACGTGGCGGGCGCGGGCGCGCTGCTTCGGGCCCTGCATCCGGAATGGACGCCCGGCCAGATCAAGTCCGCGCTAATGACCAGCGCTCTTGCAGTGGGGGTGGTAAAGGAGGACGGGGTCACCCCCGCCGATCCATTTGATTTCGGTTCCGGGCGGCTGGATCTGAATCGCGCAGGCGACCCGGGCATTACCGTGTCGGCATCCGCGTCGGATTTCATCCTGCTGCAGAACCGGTTGTGGGACGCCAATTACCCGAGCGTGTACATTCCGAAGATGCCCGGCCTGCTGAGCGTCCATCGCACCGTGCGCAGCGAGCTTGGGACGGCCACATCCTGGCGGTCAACGGTGACCAGCCCGCCGGATCTCAAGATCTCGGTACCGCGCAACCTCGGCGTGCCCGGAGGTGCCGAGGTCACGTTCCGCATCGATATCGACGCCAGCGGGGTTCAGATCGGGGAGGTTCGCCACGCCGAGGTCGAGTTCCAGAGTGGTGCGAAGCGCTTCCGCATGCCGATCACGGTGGTGCGGGCGCAGGCCGGCGCGACGCTGGAGAAGTCCTGCAGCCCCACCACCTTCAAGCGCGGCGAGACCACCGAATGCGTGGTCACCATCCGCAATACCGAGCTTGACCCGGTGCACGTGCGGGTGACCGACCGTCTGCCCAACGCCATCCAGCTGTTGCGCGAGAATACCGTGGGCGCGATCGAGGAAGGCAACGGCTGGTTTTTCGAGGGCACGCTGGCCGGGGCCGCGCCACCGGATGTGGCCATCGCCGCAGGGGCGGCGCCATTTGGCTACTTTCCGCTTACTTCTGCGCCAGTGGCCGGCGTGGGTGACGAATCCATTGTCAATTTCACGCTGCCAGGCACGGTAGAGTTTCAATATGGCGGCGAGCTCTATACCAGGGTGGGCATGGTAAGCAACGGCTACTTGGTGGTTGGCGGCGGTACAGCGGCCGACGTCCGCTTCATCAACCAGAATTTCCCCGACCCTAACCGGCCTAACAATGTGCTTGCCCCCTTCTGGACCGACCTGAATCCGGGGGTCGGCGGCACCCTGCACGCGCAGATCTTGAGCGCGGGGAGCAACTTGTGGACGGTGTTTGAATGGCGTGCCGTGCCCAATTGGTCGAACCCGGCACAAGTTAACACCTTCCAGGTGTGGCTGCCGGCCTCGACCAACACGGGCGGACCCTCGTTCACCAACATTGCATACGCCTACGGTGCGGCCCTGTCGGCCGGAGACGGTGGTTTCCTGACGGTGGGCGCGGAGAACCTGTTCGGCAACCGGGGCGCCAACCTTTACTTCGATGGTGTAGGCACGCTGCCCACGGCAGGAACCGGCGCTATCGTGACCTCCACCCCGCCCAGCGAGGGCGGCAGCCACACCATCACATTCCAGGCGACAGGCGTGCGGCAGGCGAACTGGACGAATTGTGCTGAGATGACGTCGGAGTCCTTCCCGGGGACCAGCACGGCATGTGCGAGCGGCACAGTCACCAAATAAGGCAAGGCCATCCTCCCGGATGGGATATCACGGCGGGCCGGAGCAATCCGGCCCGCCGTTTCTCATCAGCCCGCCCTGGAGGCGCGACGCCTCATTCGCGCGGAATCCCGAAAATTCGAACAAGCCAATTTCCGCTAGCGCAGCTTCGAGCATCGGCCCGAGCATCACCTGCTTTCTTCTCTCAATCTGGAAGCTGGCTTCACCCTCACAGCAAAATCAGCGACGCGAGCCCAAGGAAGGCGAAGAAGCCGACGACGTCCGTGACGGTCGTCACGAAGGGCCCTGACGCAAGCGCCGGATCGATCCCGGCCTTATCGAGGGCAATCGGCAGTACGATCCCGGCGAAGGCCGCCGAGGCCAGCGTCAGCATCATGGCCATCGCGATCACCAGCGCAAGCAAGGGCACACCGAACCAGAAGGCGGCGACGAAGGACATGATGATCCCGAACGCACCGCCGTTGAGCACGCCGACCACCACCTCCCGCCACAGCACGCGCCGCGCGTTCT
>CAYMHN010000352.1:1209-4432 GCA_964390235.1 uncultured Candidatus Competibacteraceae bacterium | reverse complement strand
CCCGGCTAGCAGCGCCAGGGCCTGCTCCACGGCGTTGACGCTGATGAACACGACCAGATGGTAATCGGCCAGCCGCGCCAGACTTGCCCGCGCAGAGTCAACATCGGCCGGCGGCGCGATGGCCAGTACCGGGAAGCGGATCGGTCGCGCGCCCCGCGCTTCCAGCAGATGGCACAAGGGTTCGGCCTGATGGGCCGGCCGGGTCACCAGTATCCCCCGACCAGCCAGCGCGTTCACGCCAGCTCGTCCAGGATTTCCGCCAGCAGCCGATCCGCCCCCCGAGCCAGCATCTCCTCGGCCAGCCGGGTGCCGAGCTGTTCGGCGTTCCTGGCGGCGCCCCGGATCTCGGCGCGCAGGGTGCGGCTGCCGTCCGGCTTGCCGATCAGGCCGCGCAGCCACAGGTCATCGCCAGCGAGTTCGGCATAGCCGGCGATCGGCACCTGGCAGCTGCCCTGGAGCCGGGCATTGAGCGCTCGTTCAGCGGTGATCCGGGTGCGGGTGAGCGCATCATCCAGCGGCATCAGCAATTGGTGCAGCTCGGCATCGTCCAACCGGCACTCGATGCCGACCACGCCCTGGCCGATGGCCGGCAGGCTGATCTCGGGTTCCAGGGCGCAGGCGATGCGCTCTTCCATGCCCAGCCGCTTGAGTCCGGCGGCGGCCAGGATGATGGCATCGAACTCGCCGGCGTCGAGTTTGGCCAGCCGGGTGTTGACATTGCCGCGCAGATTGACCAGCTCGACGTGCGGATAGCGCTCGGCCAGCTGGCACTGGCGGCGCAGGCTGCATGTGCCGACCCGGGCGCCGGCCGGCAGTTCGTCGGGATGTCGGTAGCGGTTGGAGACGAAGGCGTCGCGCGGGTCCTCGCGCGCCATGATGGTGCTCAGGCCCAGGCCTTCGGGGAATTCCACCGGCACGTCCTTCATCGAGTGCACGGCCAGATCGGCGCGGCCTTCCAGCAGTCCGACTTCCAGTTCCTTGATGAACAGCCCCTTGCCGCCGACCTTGGCCAGCGGGGCATCGAGCAGCTGATCGCCCTTGGTGGTCATGCCGACCAGCTCGACGACCAAGCCGGGATGGTGGCGCCGCAGTTCGGCGGAAACATGCTCGGCCTGCCACAGGGCGAGCGGGCTCTGGCGGGTGGCGATGCGGATGGGTCGGTTCATGTGGCGCAGCTTAGCCCAGCAGCACGAGGGCTGTCATCCCGGTAATCAGTTCAATCTGAGCCTCGAACCGGTTCTTACTGGACCGAAAAGCGGCTTTGGCAGCGGTATTCATGCAAGAAAACCTGGCACGATTCGTGACTGTTTACTATTGCAACAATAAGGACGACAGAGGCGCTCTCAGGAGTTCGCCCATTCTCACTCGTATATTGGAGATATACCGATGATTCCCGTACCAACCGTCACCCGTAATATTCCTGCGTACCATCGATTCGCCCTGGCTCCGGCCGCGCTGCTGGCGCTGTTTGTCACGACCGGTGCGCTGGCCCAGACCATGGTCGATACCCGCCGAGTCAACTTGTCCACGATCGGCGATCAGGCCAATAACAACTCCTTGGATGCGTCCATCGCGCGCAGTGGCGATTTCGTCGTGTTCGCGTCCGACGCCAGCAACCTGGTGGTCGGCGATACCGGTACCACCAGGGATGTATTCCGGCACGATCTGACTACCGACGAGCTGCGCGAAGTGACCTTGCAAAAGAACGCTTCGGACCAGCCTTCGGTTTCGGATGATGGCCGCTTCGTGGCCTTCCGGTCCTCCGCCACGGGTTTCCAGGACAGCGAAGGCAATACGTGGAACGATACCAACAATACAACCGACATCTACCTGCGCGATATGCAAAGCGGTGCTTTCGAACTGATCAGCAGGAATAGTTCCGGTTCCGCCGCCTCGGGTACCTCGTCCCAGCCACGGATCTCCGCCGACGGCCGTTTCGTGGCCTTCCACTCCACTGCCACGGATCTGGTCTCCGGCGATACCAACAACAGCAGTGATATCTTTGTTTACGACCGGCAAAATGACACCATGACCCGGGTGAGCGTGCACAGCGATGGCTCCCAGGCCAACGGCGATTCCGATTCCGCCAGTATCAGCGCCGACAGCCGCTTCGTGGCGTTCTCATCCAGTGCCGACAATCTGGTCAACAACGACAACAACGGCTTCCGAGATATCTTCGTCCACGACCGCCAGCGCGGTCAGACCACCCGGGTCAGCGTCGACAGCAACGGATTCGAAGCCAATGCCGGCTCTTTTTCGCCGGCGATCTCCGCCGACGGCCGCTTCGTGACTTTTTACTCGACCGCCAACAACCTGGCGCCCGGCGACACCGCGGGTTCGCTTGATGTCTTCGTGCATGACCGCGCCACCGGCGAGACCACCTCGTTCACGGTCGGCGAAACCGCTTTCTCCGATGCCATGGACCCGGTGATTTCGGCCGACGGCAGCAGGGTAGCGTTCATCGCCGTGCCGAGGCCAACGCCCAGCGAGACCTTCCCGCGCCAGGTGTATTGGCACGACCACGATACCGGCGAGACGGTTCTGCTTAGCAGCAATGTCAACAACCCGACCCGGCCGGGCAATCTTCCTTCCTTTTTTCCGGCGACTTCCAGCGCCGGCGATCGGGTCGCTTATGATTCCTTTGCCAGCGATCTGGTCGGCGATGACACCAACGCGTTCAGAGACATATTCCTCAGCGAACTCAGCGAACTCAGCGAACCCCAGCCGCCGGCCAGCCCCACCGAAACCAGCCTGCGCAACATCTCGACCAACGGGCCGGTGGACGCGCGCGGCATGATCGCCGGCTTCATCATCGAGGAGTCCGGCACCTTCGCCATCCTCGCCGAGAGCGAAGGCCCCGACCCGATCAGCGACGCGGTGCTGACGCTGGAGCGCATGACCGCTTCCGGTACGTTCACAGAGATCGCCTTCAACGACAACTGGAACCCGGCCCAGAGCGCCCAGTTCCAGGCCATCATCGGCCGCACGCCGGCCAATGACACCGACGCGGCGCTGATCATCGACCTGCAGCCGGGCACCTATCTGGCCACCATCACCGGCAAGAATGGTGAAACCGGCACCGGTATCGTCGCCGTCAATCAGCAGGCAACCAGTGATTCGGATCGACCCAATCTGCGCAACATCTCGACCAACGGGCCGGTGGACGCACGCGGCATGATCGCCGGCTTCATCATCGAGGAGTCCGGCACCTTCGCCATCCTCG
>CAYMHN010000352.1:0-1109 GCA_964390235.1 uncultured Candidatus Competibacteraceae bacterium | reverse complement strand
AGCCGGGCACCTATCTGGCCACCATCACCGGCAAGAATGGTGAAACCGGCACCGGCATCGTCGCCGTCAATCAGGCTCAACCCTGAGCCTTGTTGAGTCACCCGCCACCGGCCCTGCATCGTCAGGGCCGGTTTTCGTTCACCCTATCAATCTCCGTTCGCGGCTTCGGTATACTGCGCGCCTGTTCCACACCATCCGGACCCTTTGGCATGACCGACAAGACCACCAACCAGGCCTGGGGCGGCCGCTTCACCGAGAGCACCGACGAGTTCGTGCAGCGTTTCACCGCCTCGGTCGATTTCGACCAACGGCTGGCGCTGCACGACATCGCCGGCTCCAGCGCCCATGCCCGGATGCTGGCCCGAGCCGGCGTGCTGACCGAGGCCGACCGCGATGCCATCATCGCCGGGCTGGAGACCATCCGCGGCGAGATCGAGCGCGGCGAATTCGCCTGGTCGGTGGCGCTGGAAGACGTGCACATGAACATCGAGGCGCGGCTGACGGCGCTGATCGGCCCGGCCGGCAAGCGCCTGCACACCGGTCGCTCGCGTAACGACCAGGTGGCCACCGACATCCGCCTGTATCTGCGCGAGGCGATCGACGCCTGCGCCGCCGAACTGATCCGCTTGCAGACCGGACTGATCGATCTGGCCGAGCGCGAGGCGGCCACCCTGATGCCCGGCTTCACCCACTTGCAGACCGCCCAGCCGGTGACCTTCGGCCACCATCTGCTGGCCTGGTTCGAGATGCTGGAGCGCGACAAGGGCCGCCTGGCGGACTGCCGCAAGCGGGCCAACACCTGCCCCCTGGGCGCGGCGGCCCTGGCCGGCACCACCTATCCCATCGACCGCCACTACACGGCCGAATTGCTGGGTTTCGACGCACCGGCGGAGAATTCCCTGGACGCGGTCTCGGATCGCGACTTCGCCATCGAGTTCTGCGCCGCCGGGGCGCTGCTCATGACCCACCTATCGCGCATGGCCGAGGAGCTGGTGCTGTGGACCTCGGCCCAGTTCGGCTTCATCGAGCTGCCGGATCGCTTCTGCACCGGCTCCAGCATCATGCCGCAGAAGAAGAACCCGGACGTGCCCGAACTGGTGCGGGGCAAG
>CAYMHN010000351.1:0-4450 GCA_964390235.1 uncultured Candidatus Competibacteraceae bacterium | reverse complement strand
ACCCTGACCATGGCCCACTTGCAGCAAGCCTTGTTGGCCGGCGCGGCGCCCGTAGTGCGCCCCAGCGGGCTGGACGAGGCGGGGTTCGCGGCTCATTACGGGGCGCGGCTGGGCGCGTCCTGTTGGCGCAGCTTTCTGCCCAAGGCACTCTCGGAGCAGCGCGCGCAAGCGCTGAACCAGCGCCTGGCCGCGGACTGGCCGGCCATGCGTGCCCGGATTCGAGCCGTCAGCCGACCGGCTGAACAGCTGGAATCCGTGCTGCTGCGGGCCGGGGCGCCGACCCGACCGGTCGATCTCGGGATTCCGGATTCGGCCTATCGGGAGGCCGTGCTGCACGCCCGCGAGATCCGCGACCGCTATACCTTTCTGGACCTCGCCGCTGACAGCGGCCGCTTGGCGGCCTGGCTGGAATCGTCATGAGCGCGGAGCGCTTGGGCAAGAGCGAGCGCCGGGCGCGGATCCTGGCCGAGTTGCGCGGTTCGCCGGCGGTGCGCATCGCCGACTTGGCCGGCGAGTTGGGAGTATCGACCGAGACCATCCGCCGCGACCTCGACGCTCTGGGTCGCTCCGGCCTGATCCAGCGCACCTACGGTGGGGCGGCGGCCCAGCCGCTGGCCCTGGAGCCGGCGATCAGCGAGCGCTACCAGCAGCGAGTGGCGGAGCGAGAAGCCATCGGTACCCGCGCCGCGCGGCTGATCGAGCCCAGCCAAGTGCTGATGATCGACGCCGGATCCACCACCGTGCACTTCGCCCGCCGCTTGTCGGCGACGCTGCGGGACCTGACAGTGGTCACCAATAGCTACGGCGTGGCTCTGGCGCTGACGGCCAATCCCGGCATCACCCTGATTCTCTGTCCGGGCCGCTACGACGCCCGCGAAAGCAGCGTCACCGGCGCCGAGACGGTGCGTTTTCTGACCGGCTACAACGCCGACATCGCGGTAATCGGCGCTAGCGGTCTGGCGGTTGATGGGCCCAGCGACGTCAACTCCGGCATGGCCGAAGTCAAGCGCGCCATGCTGGCGCGGTCACGCGACAACCTGCTGTTGGCCGACCGCAGCAAGTTCGGCCGCCTGAGTCTGGAGGTGATCTGCCCGCTGCACGAGATCGGCCGACTGGTCAGCGACGCCGCACCCGGCGGGGAACTGGCCGAGGCGCTGAAGCGGGCCGGAGTGGAGGTGGTGGTGGCGTAGCATCCGGGTCATCCATGCGTGTGAACCGGTTACCAACTGCCCGGCTGTACCCGTCCGAGTCCAGGCAGTATTCTGCTCCAAGGCAATGTGAAGAGCAGGAGATGGAAACATGCAGGTCCAGGTTGCAATCATCGGCGCTGGCCCGGCAGGATTGCTGCTCGGTCAGCTGCTCGCCCGTGCCGGCATCGAGACGGTGATTCTCGAGCGACACACCCCCGAGCATGTTCTGGATCGGATTCGCGCCGGGGTGCTAGAAAAAGGCATGGTCGACATGCTCGATCAAGCGGGGGTCGCCGATCGCCTGCACCGCGAGGGACTCGTTCATCACGGCATCGAGCTGGCTTTCGGCGGGCGGCGCCAGCGCATCGACTTCAAGGATCTGGTCGGTCAGTCGGTGGTGGTATACGGTCAGACCGAGGTTACCCGCGATCTTATGGAGGCACGCGCCGCGATCGACGCTCCCACCGTGTACCAGGCGGAGAACGTCAGCCTGCACGATGTCGACAGCGCTTCGCCACGAGTGAGCTACCAGAAGCATGGTGAGTGGTACGAAGTGCGCTGCGACTTCATCGCGGGATGCGACGGCTTTCACGGTGTGTCGCGCAAGACCATCCCCGATAGCCTGATCCGGACTTATGAACGGGTTTATCCGCTGGGTTGGCTCGGCATCCTGTCCGACACTCCGCCGGTGTCCGATGAATTGATCTATATCAACCACGAGCGTGGCTTTGCCCTGTGCAGCATGCGCTCGCCGACGCGCAGCCGCTATTACCTCCAGTGCAGCCTGGCCGAGCGGATCGAGGAGTGGCCGGACGAGCGGTTCTGGGAGGAACTGCGTCTGCTGCTCGACGACGATGCCAAGGCCAGGCTGGTCACCGGGCCGTCGATCGAGAAGAGTATCGCCCCGCTGCGCAGCTTCGTCGCCGAACCGATGCGCCATGGCAATCTGTTTCTCGCTGGCGATGCGGCGCATATCGTGCCGCCGACCGGTGCCAAGGGGTTGAACCTGGCCGCCAGCGACATCTGCTATCTGTCGCGCGGGCTGATCGCCCGCTACCGGAAGGGCGATTCAAGCGGGCTGGAGGATTACTCGGCCAAGGCGCTGCGGCGCATCTGGCAGGCCGAGCGTTTCTCCTGGTGGATGACTTCGTTGCTGCACAAGTTTCCGGATCAGGACGCCTTCGGTTTGAAGATGCAGGAGGCCGAGCTCATCCGACTGTTCCAGTCCCGCGCCGCTCGGACCGTGCTGGCCGAGAACTACGTCGGGCTGCCTTACGAGGATTCATGAACCCGCTGATGAAGGTACGCTACGGGGTGGACTTCATGCCGGAGGGCGAACTGGCCGTCGCGCTGGAGCGGGCCGGGGTGGAGGTGGTGGTAGCCTAGGACGGTGGTGCATCGTCCAACAGCCCGGCAAGCGCCTGGTGCAGCGCTTGGCTTTGCTCGTCGGTACCGTCCGCGAGCACGGCATGCACGCGCGCCAGCAGAGCGCGGTCGACCAGGCACAGCCCGGCGGCCTGTAACGCCACGCTCAGCACTCTCAGAGCCGACCGGGTATCGACCATCGCGCGGTGGGCGATCACCGCCTCGGCTATCCCCGGCGGTGCAGTCAGTGCATGGTCGCGGCGATAATACGCGAACAGCGCCTCGCACAGCGCTTCGGCGTTCTTGATCATGGTGATTCTCTTGATGCCGAGTCATCTACCGCCCGAACAGGTCCTCAACCTGTAGCCAGGCGTCAGGGACTTGGGCACAGGTGATTCGGCCCTCGCGGTGCATGCTTACCGCACGATACCGCTCGCCGTCGGATTCCCGATAAATCTCGACGCAGCGATGCACGAGATCGACCAGCCACACCTCGGGAATTCGGTGGCGAGCATAGAGCGGCACCTTGACCATGCGATCGTAATCGAGGCTGCTGTCTGCCACCTCGATGAGCAATAAACAATCCTCCGGTCCCGGATGCTCGTGCCGGTAGAAATCCTCGCGCCAGCGGGACAGCGCTATATCCGGTTCGAGTTCCGATTGATCGCCCAAGGTGATCGGGTTTTGTACGCGGACGATTATTTTCTTGAACAGCCGGTAATTCAATTCGCCGTTGAGCAGATCAACGGAACTGGCATGGTCAGGGCCGATCGGCGGCATATCGATCAACTCCCCCTCGATCAATTCGATGCGGTCGTCGGGCCGAAACGCGCCGCATTCAATAAAACGGTGATAGTCGGCTACCGTCCAGCGGTGGCGCCGAACTTGCGAGGATGCGGACATCGGTATTCCTCGGTTAGTGGTCGAGAGCTTCGCGAACCGCGCTTCTGACCGGGATGTCGGCCATTGTTTCACCCCTCCGGCGCACGCGCAACGCCGCCTCGGGAATGCAGGGCTTTCCATAGGTGGGTGTTTTTTTATACGATATATTCACTTATGTATGAAGATAATCGGATTTTGTAATGAAAGAGCAGATCGAAACCACCGTTGGCGAAACCGTCTACGGGCGCATCCGCAACGACATCCTGTTCGGTGCACTGGCGCCTGATCAGAAACTCAAGCTGGAAGCCATGAAAGCCGCTTATGAGGTGAGCGTCACCACGCTGCGCGAAACGCTGAACCGGCTGGTCGCGGACGGTTTCGTCATCGCCGAGGGTCAGAAGGGTTTCCGGGTGGCGCCGGTGTCGCTGGAAGGGCTGCGCGAGGCCGCCGAGTTGCGCCAGCTGCTGGAATGTCACGGGCTGCGCCGGTCCATCGAGGAAGGCGATATCGACTGGGAGGGCAGGGTGGTTGCCGCCCAGTACAAGCTGGCCTCGATGGAGGAAATGATGGTCAAGGGCGAGGCGGTGGACATCCAGCAGTGGAAGAGCTTCGACCGGGAGTTTCACACCGCCCTGATCTCGGCCTGCGGGTCGCGGGCTTTGCTGAGAGCCTACAACGCCGCCTATGACCATTTTCTACGCTTCCAGGTGCTGGATCACAATTTCCGGGGCGAGCCCGCGGCCCGCGAGCATCGCCAGCTCATGCAGCATGCCCTGAATCGCGATGCCGAGGCGGCGACGCGGGCGGTGATCGAGCATATTCAGCGGGGAGTGGCGCAGGCCGCCGAACGCGGCACCCTGACCGCCCGATCGGCTGCTTAGCTCAGCGCTTTACTCGGGTGAGAGGAGGGCGCTCCAGGCGGCCGACGCCGCGGCGATCATCCGGCAAGACGGGTGGGGTGCTGGCGTTGGGTGAGGAGCCGACAACCGGGTTGAGCAGGGCAGGGCGGTCGG
>CAYMHN010000350.1:0-4450 GCA_964390235.1 uncultured Candidatus Competibacteraceae bacterium | reverse complement strand
TCCGACCGCACCTGCATCTGCAGCTGCTGATCCATGTGATCACCGACCTGGTGGCGCTGGCGCTCCTCGTCCACTACTCGGGCGGCGTGCGGGGCGGTCTGGGTGCGCTGATGATCGCCTCGGTGGCTGCCGGTTCAGTCCTCTCGTCACGGCGATATGCAGCGTTCTTCGCGGCGATGGCCACCTTGCTGCTGCTGCTGGAGTCGGTCATCGGCCTGGCCGATGTAGTTGATCAGCGCCAGGGCCGGGTTGATGAAGCGCCGGCGCAGCAGCCACTGGGTCAGGAACAGGGTCAGGCACAGCCCGGCCAGGATGATGCCATAGGGCAGCAGGCGTGGCAGCAGCAAGTTCTTGAGTTCGCGCTCCGAGATCGCGTACAGCAGCGTCCAGGGCGCATCGCCCAGCGGCAGAACCAGGAGCTGCTGATCGGCCAGGGGCTGAAAGTGGCCGTGCGGGGACGCATCGAGTTCCGTCCAGCTATCGGGCGGCGCCCCGGTCGGCGCCCAGCCGCCGCGAGCATGCACCGCCCGGGTATCGGTCAGCACCCGACCGTTGTTGTCGATCAGCCACAGCCGCCCGGCTGGATAGTGCATGCTGCGCAGCAGCCCGGTCAGGAACTCCAGTCGCAAATCGACGACCACCGCACCGACGAAAGTGTCGCCCCGATAAACCGGTTCGGCGTAGCTCAGCATCAAGCCGGGATCGATGGCATCGTGCTCGGGCACGTTCCAGCGGCCGCGCCGCAGCGGATTGGCCGCTGGCTCCACCTTCCGGAAGGCGCCGTAGCCGTGGAGCGTGGCCCGATCGAGGTGCGCGCCCGGCTCGGTTTGCCAGTGCGGTAAAGGCGGGTAGAGCGCCACCGGATCGCCACCGGCCGAGAAGAAATAGCTGCGGTCCAGCACCGGCGTCAGCGGGTGGGTGAGTTCGATCAGCCGATACAAGTCCTCGACCATCCCGGCCTCGATCGGGTCGCCCGGCCGGGGAGAACCGGCGGCCGCTGGAGCAAGCAGGTTCTGCTCGCTCCAGCGGCGCAGCAGTTCGACATGATCGCGAGCCGCGCCCAGGATCTGGTTCAGCGCCAGCCGCTGACCGCTGGCCATCTGCCGCAGATCGACCAGTTCATTGGCCCGCTGAGTATGGTACTGGAACACGATCAGCGCCAGCACGACCAGGGTCAGCGGCACCGTGCAGGCCAGAATCAGCCGGCTATAATGCCGGCGCAGCCGGAGGTTCATCCCTGGCGCTGGGGCACGAACATGTAGCCGGCGCCGCGGACCGTCTTGATGGTCTGCGGTTTGGCCGGATCGATCTCGATCTTGCGTCGGATGCGGGTGATGCGGATGTCGATGCTACGATCGAACGGTTCCCAGTCGCGGTTATGCGCCAGGTCCAGCAGCTGATCGCGGCTCAGCACCCGGTTGGGGCGTTCGGCGAAGGCTTTCAGCAGGTCGAATTCCATGCTGGTCAGCGGCACATCCTCGCCGTTGTCGTGGCGGTACAAGCGATGGCCGTCGAGATCCAGCATGCAGCGGCCGAAGCGCACCGTGTTTCCCGAACTCGTGGCCTCGGTCGCCGCCTCCGGCTCGACCGCGGGGCTGCTGGCGCGGCGCAGCACGCTCTTGATCCGGGCCAGCAGTTCGCGCGGATCGAAGGGCTTGGTGATGTAGTCGTCGGCGCCCATCTCCAGGCCGACGATGCGGTCGATCACGTCGTCGGCCGCGGTCAGCATGATGATGCCCAGGGCGTAGCGTTCGCGCAGGTAACGAGCCAGGCTGAGACCGTCCTCGCCCGGCAGGTTGATGTCCAGCAGCGCCAGGTCGAAGTGCTGCTCGTTGAGCAGCCGACGCATGCTGACGCCGTCACCGGCGGTGGCCACCGAATAGCCTTGCCGGCTCAGATACTCGCTGAGCATGGCCAGCAGTTCCGGTTCGTCATCGACCGTCAGAATCCGCGGTGCGGTGGTGCTGTCGGAAACCGGATGGGTCACGGGAGATTCAGTGGATGTGTGCAGGACTGCTTGATAGTTAACCATGGGGACTCCCCAACGACAAGCCGGGTTATTAGTGGCGATCAGTGTCGAGGGGCTATATTTCAACGGCATTTCGCGGCTGGCCGGTAAGTGTTTCAATTGTTTCAGACCGATTCTCCGGATTTCGATGGTCGGGACTATCCGAGCGGAATGAGCGATCTTGATGGCGATTGTTTTTTCATACTCTATGGTTCATACTTTCATTTATGCCATCCGTACGCAAGACGATCTCATTTCCACCAGCAGTTGCAGAACGCCTCGACAATGAGGCGAAGCGTCGCCGAACGTCTGTTTCGGCCCTCGTGACCGAACTGGTTCAGCGACAGCCCGAGCGGCTGCCCTATGCCGGGCTTATCGACGACGACGATGACCTTTCCGAACGGGTAGAGGAAATTCTCGCCCGACTTGGCAGATGACCATTGTTGATCATCTGCGATACCGGCCCTCTGATTTCCGCGATAAACCGAGGTGAGCGTAGCAGACATCGCTTCGCAGCCGAACTCATCGCCCGTCTCGGACGCGATATTGTCGTGCCTTGGCCGGTACTTGTTGAGGTGGACTTGTTACTGAGGACTCGGGAGCACCCCGAGGCGGCCCTCGCATTTGCCCGGAGTCTTGCAGCGGGCGTCCATCGACTGGAATGTCCCAAGGTGGCCGAGCTTGAACTTGCGCTCCAACTGGCGCAACGTTACATGGACAGCGGCGCGGACATGCCCGATCTCATCGTGATGGCCATGGCGTCCTGTCGCCAGGCACGGATATTGACCTGGGATTTCCGACACTTCCGCGCAGTCGTGCTGCGGCGTGGTTATCACTGGCCGCTGCTTGTCGAGGAACAGGACTTGCCGATGCCGTAGCGAAAGGTATTGCATCTGTGAAAAATTGATATGATCATATCATATGCAATCCCATGAGCGAGGTCTGGCATGGCCATCGAAAACAGCGAAGCGATGTCCGAGCGCGTGCGGCGCGCGGTGAATCTGCTGGCAAGTCTGCGCGAGCCGTATCAGGATACCGCCATCGATCTGCTGGCACGCATCGTCGATGATCTCTCGGCCGTGCCGGAGAAGCGGGCGAAACATGAGTTCGAGAAGCTGCTCGGTACCGGTTCGACCGATACCGAGATCTTCGCCCGGCTTGCCGAACTGTCCTATTCGACCCGCAATCGTGGGCCGACCTTGCAGGAAAGCCTGCAGCTCAGTCATCTGCGTTCGCTCAAGCAGCTCGATACGCTGATGGACGAAACCGGCGGGAGCTGCGATACCCGGCAGGCCCGTGACCTGCTCGGCGGCATCACCCGTCAAGCTATCGAGGGACGGATCGCTCGCGGCACGATACTCTGGGTGAAGCTGGGCCGGGAGCGACGCTTTCCGCTGGCGCAGTTCGATATGTCGAAGGGGCGTATCCATCCGGCGATCCTCGCCGTGCTCGAGGATCTCAAGCAAGTAAGCAGCCCGGTCTCGCGGCTGGTGTTCTTCCTCGCACCCAAGCGTGCACTCGGCGGCGGGCGGCCGATCGAACTGCTGAGAACCGGCGAGCGGGTCGATGAGGTCAAGCGCGCCGCGCGCCTGTATCTGAGCCAAGACGGTCTCTGAGCGGCTTCCGGGGATAGGGGATGCGTCCGCGATTGCGCTTTCCCGATGAGTTCAACTGGCAGCCACCTCAGCCGCTTATCATCCGCGCCGGGACTGTACTCTACCGTGTTCAATCCCGTGCGCATGACAGCCCGATCCATTTCGGCCTGGACCCGCAAGGCGACAAACGCTGGAATCCGCCGCCGGGCGTCAGCCCGCAGTACGGTGTCCTGTATGCCGGAACCAGTCCGCATGCTGCGATTGCCGAGACACTGATACACGACGAGCGGGGTGGCGTGATCGGGCTGGGAGAACTCACCTCGCGCGTGCTTTGGAGGTTCACGGTCAAGGCCGATCTTGCGATCATCGACCTGACCGGGCCGGCGCTGAAACGGATCGGCCATGATGCCAAACTGCTCTCGACCGATGATCTGCGGTATCCCAAAGCCTGGTCACACGCGCTGCACGGAGCCTGTCCCGAGGCGCATGGTCTGCTTTATCCATCTCAACCGGCGCTCAAGTACACCTCGCTGGCGCTGTTCGAGCGCAGCTGCGGGATGCTTGCAGCATCGTCCGGACAAGGTGCTGCGAAACAACTGCTTGTCGACTGGATCGAACCCGACAGTCGGGAGAACATTGTCGATTGGCTGCAACCTTTCGGTATCAGCATTTACGATGATGGCTCACTCGGCTCGGATGCGGATTGATCTCGACGACTGGCGTGGGCGCCCGGAGCCTGTAAGCACAACACTCGCTCGGATGCCGGCGATATTTCGGTCGTGGGTACCATCAGGCGGTAGGATGTGGTGAGGAACGAACCGCATCATTCGCGACCGATGCGGTTCCT
>CAYMHN010000349.1:0-4461 GCA_964390235.1 uncultured Candidatus Competibacteraceae bacterium | reverse complement strand
TGGAGGAGGACTCCTGCAACCCGGCCGGCGCCTCTATGACCCGTGGCGGCGCCACCAACAGTCCGGCCGCGGTCTTCGCCGTGCGCAAATGGGACGAGTGGCTGCGCCAGTACGCTCCCCCGGGCGCCGCCGACCTCGACTTCTACCAGTCGCTGCCAGCGCTGAGCCAGGGCAACGTCGCCCAGCAGATCTTCTGGTACACGGCCTTCACCGCCAGCATGGTGCAGTCACGCGAGGCGGGCAACAACACCGTGGACGTGGACGGCATGCCGTTGTGGCGCATGGCGCCCTCGCCGGTTGGCCCCTACTGGAAGGAAGGCATGCAGCGCGGCTATCAGGATGTCGGTTCCTGGACGCTGCTGACCATGACCCCGCTGGAGCGCCGCAAGGCGGCCTGGCTGTTTGCCCAGTTCGCTTCATCGAAGACGGTGGATCTGAAGAAGAGCCATGTCGGCCTGACCTTCGTGCGCGACAGCACCGTGCGTCACGAGAGCTTCACCGAGCGCGCGCCGCTACTCGGCGGGCTGATCGAATTCTACCGCTCGCCGGACCGTCACCAATGGACCGATACCGGGGTCAATGTGCCGGATTATCCGCGCCTCGCCCAGCTGTTCTGGCAACACATCGGCGACGTCACCGCCGGCACCTTCACCGCCCAGCAGGCGATGGACCGCCTGGCCGCCGAGATGGACGAACTGATGGCCCGCATGGAAGCCGCCGACATCGCCGCCAACACCTACAGCGGTTGCGGTCCGCGCCTCAACGAGGAGCGTGAAGCCTCCTACTGGCTGGAACGCGACGGCGCCCCCTGGGCGCAACTCGAGAACGAGAAGCCGCAGGGCGTGACCGTGGTCTACGAGGAGCTGATCCAGCGCTGGACCGAAGCGCAGTAGATTGCCGCGTGGGCAACAAGTTGCCCACCCTACCCGCTCTTCCGCCCTTGATCTCCTCTCAAGGAGAGGAGATCAAGCCGTAGGGTGCGCACCGCGCACCATCCGGTCTGTTGATGTCGGGGCAAAGTATTCGTCCAGCTTCTCCTCGGCCCGGTCGCCGAACAGGATACGGCAGGCTTCCAGCAGACCGGCGGCCTGGCGTATGTCCTCCTTGCGCACCACCAGGGCAATCTTGGAGCGACGGCGGAGAAAATCCTCCAGCTTGACGATCATCTCGCGCTCAGCGGCATGCTGGATCTCGCAGCGCAGATATTCGGTGCCCTCGATCAGCAGTTCGGCCTGACGCGGATCCCGCCGGATCGCTTCCAGCATCGGCAGGGCCTCGGCCCCGTAACGGCGCCATAGCCGTTCCGACAGCGGCTCGCTGGCTCCTTCCACCGTGCAATCGTCCAGTCGCAGCTCGGCGGCCTGGCGCAGATACTCCCGTCGGACCTCGGCGCCGGGCTCGCCGTACCAGCGGCGACCGCGCCGCGGCAGAGCGATGGCCATGCGGGACACTTGCGCGCAGACCTCCTCGCCCACATTGATGCAGTCGGTGAGCTTGCCGCCGAAGATGCTGAGATGGGCATGCCCCGGTTCGACATCGATGGCGTGCTTGCGCGACAGCTGCAAGAAATCCCGGCCGCCGGAGGCCTCCCCCTTGATCGCCAGGGGCCGCACCCCGCAGCGCTCGGCGATGATGTCGGCCTCGGTCAGCGGCTGTTTCAGCTTCAGGCGCTGGTTGATGTTGTCGAGCACGAAGCGCCGATCAGCGGCGGTGACCTCGGTTTCCGGCTGCTCGACCGGGGTGTCGGTGGTGCCAATGCAGGTCTTGGGCCCCATGGGAATGACGAAGAACAGCCGCCCGTCGGCGGCGAAAAAGGCCAATATCCTGTGATTGGGAGTGAGCCGGTCGACCAGCAGATGGATGCCCTTGGAGAACACATGGCGATGTTCGGTGGACTCGCCGCTCAGGCGATTGAGCCGATCGACGAACGGCCCGGCGGCATTGACCAGCACCCGGGAGCGGATGGTGAACTCGGCGCCGCTCTCCCGATCGCGCACCCGGGTATGCCACAGCCCGTCCAGCCGGCGCGAGCCCAGGGATTCGACGTAATTGACCGCAACGCATCCCTGGTCGATCGCCGAGCGGACGAAGCTGAACACGAAGCGGGCATCGTTATCGTGCAGATAGGCGTCGGAATACTCGAAGCCGCCGATGCAGTCGGTGGTGTCGATCACCGGCTCTTCCCGGTTGATGTCGCTGGCCGACAGCAACAGCGGGGTCTGGGTGCGGCAGTCGCCGATCAGCCAGTACAGCCAGGTGCCCAGCCAGAGCTTGACCGGGTGGTGGCGAAACCCCTTGCGGATGGTGGTCAGAAAGCGGATTTCCCGCACCGAGGAGGGAAACGCCCGGATCAGCTCATTGCGGCTCCGGCACAGCTGCCGTACCAGACGGAAATCATAGGTTTCCATGTACTTGATCCCGCCCCAGGCCAGATTCGACGAATGCTGGCTGGTGAAGCCGGCGAAATCGCGTTGATCGATCAGCGCCACCCGGGCGCCTTGACCAGCCAGGGCAGCGGCCGACACGGCACCGTTGATACCGGCACCGACGATCAGCACATCGTGTATCCCCTTGTCGAGTTGTTCGACCGAGCGAGTTCGCAAGAACATGGCGGCGTCAGTCGAGATGTTCGTTTATTTTCATAGTACAGCGACTTCGCGCATGTTCAAGTTCTTTCGCTCATTATTATTCGGTGGCGAATTTTCCGGTTCGGCGACATGCAGCTCGGTCTTGGCCTCGTCCAGCGCCGGCCGCAGTTCATCCGGCACCGGGCGGTCGGTGAACAGGGCGTGGATCTGCTTCAGATCGCCCAGTTTGACCAAGGCATTGCGGTTGAACTTGCTATGGTCGGCGACCAGGAACACCTTGCGCGATTGGCGCAGCATCGCCTGCGAGACCCGCACCTCATGGTAGTCGAAGTCCAGCAGCGTGCCGTCCGACTCGATGCCGGAGATACCGATGATGCCATAGTCGACCTTGAACTGGTGAATGAAGTCGACCGTGGCCTCGCCGGTGACGCCGTGATCGCGATGACGCACCGTACCACCGGCCATGATCACCTCGATGCTGGGGTTGTCGCATAGAATCCCCGCCACATTGAGATTGTTGGTGATCACCCGCAGGGCATCGTGATGGCGCAAAGCCTTGGCGACTTCCTCGGTGGTGGTGCCGATATTGATGAACAGCGAGGCATGGTGCGGAATATGCCGGGCGACCAGTTCAGCGATGCGCTGCTTGCCTTCCGGGTTCAATGTCTGGCGGGCCGAGTAGGCGATATTCTCGATGCTCGATGGCGGCACCCCGGCGCCGCCATGGTAGCGGGTCAGCAAGCCCTGATCGCAAAGCGTGTTGATGTCGCGACGGATGGTCTGCGGGGTTACTTCGAAGTCATCGGCCAAGGTCTCGACCGCGGCATAGCCGTCCTGTCGGACACGTTGTAGCAGTTGCTGTTGGCGGCGGCTCAAGATCATGCAGGGTCCTCGGCATAGCGTTAAGTTTTCGATTTTTATATTTTATATTCGTTTTTTTTCGTTTGCAAGCGATTCCTGATCATGCCTCACACGAATTCAAGGATTGCTTCGGATAAAGCGGTAGGCGCTACAATGTTCGCCGAAGCTTGAAGAAACCCCGGGAGGGTGCCATGACGGAGACCGGTCGGATCGCGGTAATCGACATCGGATCGAACTCGGTGCGTCTGGTGGTATTCGACGCCGCACGCCGCGCCGCCTGTTATTTTTACAACGAGAAAGTCCTGTGCGGACTCGGTGCCGATCTCTCCTCCACCGGCCGTCTGTCATCGGAAGGGGTGGACAGTGCGCTGAAGACCCTGGCCCGCTTCGCCGAACTGGTCCGGCGGATGGACATCGCGTCCGTGCATGCGGTGGCCACCGCGGCGGTCCGCGACGCGGAAGACGGCCCCGCGTTTCGCGACCGGGTAGCAGCGGAGATCGGCATCCACATGCGCATCGCCAGCGGCGATGACGAAGCCCGGCTCAGCGGCCAGGGGGTGCTCTACGGCTGGCCGGAGGCGGTGGGGGTGGCCGCCGATCTCGGTGGCGCCTCGCTGGAACTGGTGCGTCTCGGCGACGGCAAGGTCGGTACCGAGCGAGTGTCCATCCCGGTCGGACCGCTACGGCTGTTGAAGCGCGACCTGAGCACCAAACAGATGCGCAAGGAGGTGGACGGGTTGCTTGAATCGCACGCCGAACGCTTTCTGGCACGGGACGAGACGCTGATCCTGATCGGCGGATCCTGGCGGGCCTTCGCCCGCATCCACATGACGCGGACCAAGTATCCGCTGCATGTGCTGGAAAACTATACCATGGACGCCACCGACGCTTTGAAGACGGCGCAGTGGCTGGGCGAACAGCAGACCGAAACGGTCCGGTCGCTCAGCGGCTCGTCCGCGAGCCGCGCCGCGGTGACCCCGGTCGGCGCCCTGATCCTGGAGCGGTTGATCCA
>CAYMHN010000348.1:0-4483 GCA_964390235.1 uncultured Candidatus Competibacteraceae bacterium | reverse complement strand
GCGATCGTGCCGCTATGTGTTCTTGCAAAACGCCGCGCGGGGCTTTGCCCGCAAGTGCCACGCAACAAAAAGGCGCGACGGCGCAGGCGCATTCAGCGGGGGTTTTCAGGAAGTGCCGAACGCGCCCCAGCGGCTGCACTGGCCTTTAGTGGCCTGGCTCCGTTTGGTCGAAGCATCGCAACCGTGTTGTTGGAAGCATACGCAGCGGCAGCGACATTGCAAGGGCCGAAACCTGCCTGAGCGCCGGAACGGCACCAATACTGACCGGCAACGTCACGGAATGATTGCGGAAATTTGCAGCCGACAAATTTCCACATGCACCGTCCGAAGGCCCCGCCCAACACCCAACAAATGCCGGACCCGGTGCACCCGCCTCGGCAGCGGCCCGATTCACTCTCCCGGCTGGAGCTGCCTGAGTTCGGCTTCCAGCCGCTGCTCGATGGCCCGGCGCGGCCGCGACCAGCCGGCCATGAGATTGTAAAGGACCGGCGTGAGGAACAAGGTGAGCACACTGGCAAACCCGAGCCCGCCGATAATCACCGTGCCGATGGCGATGCGGCTCTCCGCACCTGCCCCGCTCGCCAGCACCAGCGGCACGGCCCCGAGAACTGTGGAGATGACCGTCATCATGATCGGCCTCAACCTGATCGCCGAGGCATCGATGATGGCGTCGCGAACCGAGGCGCCTTCGTCGCGCAGCTGATTGGCGAACTCCACCATGAGAATGCCGTTCTTGGCCATGAGACCGACCAGGAGAACGACGCCGATCTGACTGTAGAGATTGAGCGTAAGCCCCGTAAACCACAGCGCATAGATGGCGCCCGCCACCGCCAGCGGCACCGACAGCATGATGATCAGAGGATGCACGAAGCTCTCGAACTGGGCCGCCAGCACCAGGAAGACGATCAGCAGGGCGAGCCCAAATACGATCGCAACGCCTTGGGATGCCTCCAGATACTGCAGCGACTGGCCCGTGAACCCGACTGAAGCCTGCGGCGGCAGTGTTTCGGCGGCTGCCTGTTCGATGAATTCGATGGCCGATCCGAGGGTGTAGTCATCGGCGAGCGCCGCAGACAGCTGGATCGACGGCATCCGGTTGTAGCGCCTGAGCGACGGCGCGGCGGCTTCCTCGCGCGCCGTCACCAGCGCCGACATCGGCACCAGCGTCTCGCCGTCGCCGGCACGAATGAACATGTTCGACACATCGCTGGGCGTGCGCCTGTCGCTTGCCTGGGCCTGAATGATCGCCGAGTACTCCCGCCCGCGATCGACATAGGTGGTGGCCTGCTGCGAGGCGATCATGGTCTGCAGCGTCGAGGCGATGGTTTCCACGCTGATGCCGAGATCGGCGGCCCTGGCACGGTTGATCTCCAGGGTCAGCTGCGGCTGGTTCTCCTCGAAATCGATCTCGACGTTGCGCAAGCCCGGATTCTGCTCGGCACGCTCGAGAAGCATGTTAGCCCACTCCTTGACCCTGTCGAAGTCCGGTCCGCCGACAACCACACGCAGCGGGCTGCTGCTGCCACGCATCCCGAGCCCGGCTGGCACCACCGGAAACCCTCGCGCGCCGATGAGTTCGCCCGTGGCTCGCCCTGCCAGGGCGACTGCAGCGCTTTGATCGTTGCCGCGCGCTTCCCAGGGCTGCAGCCGCAACACCACGAAGGCCCGGAACGGGCGCTGCCAGCTGCCCACGATGGGGTAGAGCGTCTGGATGCTCGCCTCCTCCATCCGAGGCGCGATCACGGCTTCGAGCTTGCGGACCTCGGCATCGGTGTGGCTGAGTGTGCTGCCTTGCGGGGTCGACAGTGGAATGAACAGAAAGCCGCGGTCTTCGCGCGGGGTGAGTTCGCGCTGCAGGTCGTGGTAGCCGAAATAGCTGACGCCGACGACCGCCAGCGCAATGGCGATAATGCCGACCGGCACATCCAATACTTTTCCCAGCAGGCTCCGGTACCCTCTGGCCAGACGGCCACCCTCGCCAGGGGGACGAGCGGCGACAGTTGCATCGTCGCGACCAACTGGCCGTTGTTTGGCGAGAATGCGCGAGGCCAGCGCCGGACAGGCGGTGAGCGCCACGAAGGTCGAAATCAGCACCGCACTGGCCATGACGAAGCCGAACTCGCCGAACAGCCGCCCGACGTCGCCCTCCATGAACGAGATCGGCACGAAGACCGCCACCAGGGTCAACGACGTGGCGATAATGGCAAAGGTCACCTGGCGGGCGCCGCGGACGCTGGCGACCAGCAGCGACTCGCCCATGGCGCGCCGCCGCACGATGTTTTCCAGCATCACGATGGCATCGTCGACCACCAGGCCGATGGCCAGAAGCAGCGCCAGCAAGGTCAGAATGTTGAGGGAAAATCCGAGCGCCAGGATGAGCGGCAGCGTGCCTATGAGGGCAATCGGAATGGTGATCGCCGGAATCAAGGTGGCCGTGACAGAGCGAAGGAACACCAGGATCACCGCCACCACGAGGCCGAGCGACAGCAGCAGCGCCTTGAGAACCTCGCGGATCGAGGCCGCCACGAAGATGGCCTCGTCGGACCCGATGGTGATGTCCATGCCTTCCGGCAGGCTGGGCCGGATCTCCTCGATCTGGGCCCTGACGGCATTGGAGACCGCCACCGTGTTGGACAGCGACTGGCGCAGCACGCCAAGGCCGACCGCCTCGCGGCCATTGGAGCGCACGATCATGGAATCGTCCTCCACACCGCGCTCGATGCGTGCCACCTCGCCGAGCCGGATCGGATAGCCGGCAACCCGGTCGATCACGATGTCCTTGAACTGCTCGATGGTGCTGAGCCGGCTTGCCAGCCTGACGGTCAACATCCGATCGACGGATTCGATATCGCCCGCCGGCAGCTCGACATTGCTGCGCCTGAGCGCGGTCTGGATGTCGGCGACGGTCAGTTTGCGGGCGGCAAGCTCGCGACGGTCGAGCCAGATGCGGATGGCATATCGCCGGGCGCCGAAAACGTCGACATTGGCGACGCCTTCAAGCGTGCTGAAGCGGTCGGTGAGATTGCGCTCGATATAGTCGGTGATCTCAGGCGCGGTCATCCGGTCGCTGGTGACGGCGATGCGCATGACCGGATCGGCATCGGCGTCGCTCTTGACGATTCTCGGCTCATCGACGTCGTCCGGCAGGCGTCCGCGAACCCGACCGACCGCGTCGCGCACATCATTGGTGGCCTCGTCGATATTGCGGCTGGTGACGAACTCTATGGTGGTACGGCTGCGCCCGGTGCGGCTTTCCGAGGTGATCGTCTTGACGCCGCTGATGCCCGCCACGGCACCGTCGATGACCTCGGTAATGTCGGAGTCGATGATTTCCGGCGCCGCTCCGGTATAGGTTGTGGTGACGGTCACCACCGGCCGGTCGACATTGGGCAGTTCGCGCACCGGGATGCTCATGAGCGCGGAGATCCCGAACACCACGATGAGCAGGCACACGACGCTGGCCAGGACCGGCCGGCGAATGCTGAGTTCAGACAGCGTCATCCGGCGTCTCCGACGCGCGCCACCACATTGACCGGCGCCCCGTTGCGCAGGCGCTGGGTGCCACTGACCACCACCACATCGCCGACTTCAAGACCTGTCGACACCTCGACCGTGCCCGGCTGGCGATCTCCCACCGCCACTTCGCGCTGCTCCGCCAACCCGTTGTTGATGACATAGACGTAGCTCTTGCCGCCGACCGGCACGATTGCCGTCTCCGGCACCACCACCGCCATCCGGCGGTCGAGATTGAGCGTCACATGCATGTACATTCCGGCCGGCAAGGCAAGGTCTTCATTGGGCAGGCTCGCCCGCACCTTGAAGGAGCGCCCCGCCGGGTCGATGCGCGAGTCGATGGAACTGACCGCGCCCTCGAAGCGGCGCTCCGGATAGGCCGCGGCGGTCGCCACCACCGTTTGACCGAGGGTAATCCGGCCATAGAGGGTTTCGGAAACCGAAAACTCGATCTCGATCTCGCTCAAATCATCGAGGGTGGTAATGACGGTGGTATCGGAGACCCTGGCACCAGCATCGACCCGGCGCAGGCCGACGATGCCGTCGAAAGGCGCGCGAACCGTGCGATCGGCGAGGTCGGGGATCTCCACGGTCGCTGACCCAAAGCCCTCCCCGGCAGCCGTCTGTTTCAGCGTGTCGCGAAGCTCCTCAAGTTGTTCGGCCAGCTCCCGGTTCAGCCGCCGGTAGCGCCGAATGAGCAGACCGAGATCATCCAGTGGGAGCGTGATGGGCTGCGCTGGAATGAGCGCCTCGTCCCACACCCGAACCTGCCGGGCTCGGCCACGGAAGCGGAAGTCCGAGGTCGCCTCCAGAGGGCGGCCGGCGGTTCGCTTCTCGATCATCTGCTGGGTGGTGAAGAGGACCGGGGACGCCCGTGGTCTGCCGGAGCCCAACGCATTGAGGTCGTCGTTCGAGGTTAGGACAGCGAACTGGTCCTCGGACAGGAACCGCATGTTGGCGGGAATGAATG
>CAYMHN010000347.1:0-4484 GCA_964390235.1 uncultured Candidatus Competibacteraceae bacterium | reverse complement strand
AATGGTGGCCGCAGGCATTGAGCCTGATCCCGACCCGGTAGGCCTGGCCCGGTTCCAGCGGCTCGGGCGCCTCATGGCCATTGCGATGGGTCAGGTTGAGCACGCCATAGCTGACCCGCGTCGCGGCCCCGTCGGTCAGGACCTCGCTCAGGGTGACGGCGACCAGCGCCTCGGGTCGGTCGGCGGCGACTGCCAATTCGACATCGGGAAACCCGAGGACTTCGAGGTCCTGTTCCAGTGGCACGGTATCGAACACCAGCGATCCGCCGGCCTCGACTCTCTGGTCGCCCGGCTGGTCGGGTACCAGGCCATAGGCACACCATTTCCCTGCGGCAAGCCCCGTTGTCTGCGGCGAAGAGATCGTCATCGGCAGTGCTGCTCCTTCGGAGCCGCGCGTCAGTGCATGGGGCAGGAGATGCCAGGTTGCGCTCCCGATGCGCGACGACGGCCAGGCGTGTTCCGCAACCCAGCGTCCGGGGCGCATATCGTAATAAGCCTCGGGTGCGACCGGATCGTTGATCCAGGCGGTCAGCATGGGTTCTTCCATGATCCCGGTGTCCTCGCCTTTCAGCCACTGGTCCCACCACCGCAGGGTCTCCTGAAGAAAGCCGATCCGGGGTCCGGGCTTGGCGAAATGCGGGTATTTGTGACCCCACGGCCCGATCAAACCCTTGCGCGGCCCCGAGAGACCTGCGAGCACGCGCAAGACCGCATTGGTATAGCCGTCGGCCCAGCCGCCGACCATGTAGACCGGTACCTTGACGGCGGAGAAGTCCTCGCAGATCGAGCCATGCTTGTAGAACTCGTCACGCCGTTGGCGGCGGTGCCATTCCAGCGGCCACAGACCCGAGCCCTCGAGTCGATCGAACCAGATCCGGCGCCATCCGTCGCCAAGCAGTGCCGGGTCCGGTGGCGTCGAATTGATCGCGAACATGGTCGAGCCCCAGGCGATCTTGTCGACCAGTACGCAGCCGCCCATGAAATGAATGTCGTCGGCATAGCGGTCGTCGGTCGAACAGATCGAGACGACGGCCTTGAGGGCCTCGGGTTGGCGGGCGGCGATCTGGAGCCCGTTGAAGCCACCCCAGGAGATGCCGATCATGCCGACCTTGCCGGTCGACCAGGGCTGGCTGGCGATCCAGTCGATCACTTCCAGCGCGTCGTCCTGCTCCTGCTGGAGATATTCGCCGAGCAGTACCCCTTCCGAATCGCCCGAACCGCGCAGGTCGACGCGCACACAGGCATAACCGTGTCCGGCATAGTAGGGGTGGTTCAGGGCGTCGCGCTCGGCCGTGCCGTCGCGCTTGCGATAGGGCAGGTATTCGAGGATGGCCGGCACCGGGTCTTGCTCGGCGTCTTCGGGAAGCCAGATCTGCGCGGCCAGTCGAGTCGAATCCTTGAGCGTGATGAAGGCGTCGCGGACACACTTCACTCTGCGGGGAAAATCCCGGCGTATTTGCATATCAGCCCCGCTCGAATGTGATTGACTCGCGAAGGATCGGGAAAAATCCAGCCGGCCGCGCTGAAGAAGTATCCGAATTTTTCCTTGAACCCGTCAAGTTCCTCCTGTCTGCTCGGTGTCGGCAATATGCCATAATCACTCACCATACCGGGCATTCGTCTCACCGAGCGGGAGGGGGTGATCATGCGGCTGTTCGATCCGCGCGCGCGCGATTATTCAACGCTGTACCGCGGTTTCCAATGGGATATTCCGGAACGCTACAACATCGCCCGCGCGGTCTGCGCCCGCCAGCCGGCGGATCGGCTGGCCCTGCTGTACGAGAATGTACATGGCGATCGGGCCAGCTACACCTTCGGGCAACTCGGCGACTGGTCCAACCGGCTGGCCAACGCGCTGGAGGGGCTGGGCGTGGTGCGCGGTGATCGGGTGGCCATCGTGCTGCCACAGCGGGTCGAGACCGGCATCGCCCATCTGGCGGTCTACAAGCTGGGCGCCATCGCCCTGCCGTTGTCGGTGCAGTTCGGCCCCGACGCGCTGGCTTACCGGCTGGGCGACAGCGGCGCCCGGGTGGTGATTACCGACCGCGACCATTACGAAACCCTGGAGGATTTGCAAAAGGATCTGCCCGAACTCAAGACCCTGATCTGCTGCGACGCCGAGCCCGGCACCCTGGCCTTCTGGGAGCTGCTGGCCGCCGCCTCGGATCGCTTCGACTGCGCCGACACCAGGGCCGATGATCCGGCCATCCTGATCTATACCTCGGGCACCACCGGCGCGCCCAAGGGGGCGCTGGACGCGCACCGCTGCCTGGCCGGCAATCTGCCCGGCTTCGAGTTGTCGCAGAACTTCTTCCCGCAGCCGGACGATCTGTTCTGGACCCCGGCCGACTGGGCCTGGACCGGCGGGCTGCTGGATGCGCTGCTGCCGAGCTGGCATTACGGCGTGCCGGTGCTGGCCTATGAAGCCGGCAAGTTCGACCCCGAGCGGGTCTGCAAGCTGCTCGGCAAATACCAGGTACGCAATGCCTTCATCCCGCCCACGGCGCTGAAGATGCTGATGCAGGTGGAGAATATCCGCGACCGCTTCGGGGTGCGGCTGCGCTCGGTGATGTCGGCCGGCGAGCAGGTCGGCGCGGCCGTGGTGGACTGGGCGCAGCGGACCCTGGGCGTGACGGTCAACGAGATGTGGGGGCAGACCGAGTGCAATTACCTGGTCGGCAACTGCTCGGCCATCATGCCGGTGCGGCCCGGGTCCATGGGGCGGCCCTATCCGGGCCATGTGGTCGACGTGATCGACGACGAGGGCGGGGTGCTCGGTCCCGGCGAAGTCGGCGAACTGGCCGCCCGGCGCGGTGATCCGGTGCTGTTTCTCGGCTACTGGAACCAGCCCGAGGCCACCGAGGCCAAGTTTCTCGGCGACTGGTTCCGCACCGGCGATACCGGCTACCGCGACGAGGACGGCTATCTGTGGTTCGTCGGCCGCAACGACGATGTGATCAACAGCGCCGGTTATCGCATCGGCCCCGGCGAGATCGAGGACTGCCTGATCAAGCACCCGGCGGTGGCCCAGGCGGCGGTGATCGGGGTGCCGGACGAGCTGCGCGGCGAAATCGTCAAGGCCTATATCGTGCTGGCCGCCGACTTCAAGCCGGACGACGCCCTGCGCGACGATATCCAGGCGGCGGTCAAGACCCGGCTGGCGGCCTATCAGTACCCGCGCGAGATCGAGTTCATCCACGCCCTGCCGCTGACCACCACTGGCAAGGTGCGCCGCAACGAGTTGCGCCAGCGGGAGCAGGGTGGCGGGTCGTGCTGAGTGCTTTGGTGGATGCGCTGCGCTTATCCGCCCTACCCTTGGTCACGCAGAGTCAAAGTGGTTTTTGAATAACCAACATATTTTTCCATTATGTTGCTAATGAAAAAACACTATTGCACGCTTTCTGCTGTAGAAACCGGCGCTCGGGATCGAGCGCCCGAGTCCCTCATGCCGGCCCGGGAAGGGGAATGTCCTGGACCTGTAGCGGCACATGATAACCCCGCTGCACCGCCGGGCGCTGCGCGATGGCGACGTACCAGCGGCGCAGATGCGGGAACTCGTTCAGGTCCATCTGCTGCCATTCGAAGCGCGAGATCCATGGCCAGGTCGCGATGTCGGCGATGGTGTAATCGTCGGCCAGATACTCGTGCTCGGCCAGACGCCGGTCCAGCACCCCGTAGATACGATGGTTTTCCTTCAGGTAGCGCTGTTCGGCGTAGGGTGCCTTGCCAGGGTTGAACTTGACGAAATGATGGGTCTGGCCGAGAAACGGCCCGACCCCGCCCATCTGGAACATCAGCCATTCCATCATCCGCCAGTAGCCCGGCTCGGAAGCCGGTACCAGACGACCGGTCTTCTTGGCCAGGTACAGCAGGATCGCCCCCGATTCCATCAGCGTCAGGCCGTTGTCGTGATCGACGATGGCCGGAATCTTGTTGTTGGGGCTGATGGCCAGGAAATCCGGCGCGAACTGCTCGTCCTTGGTAATATCGATGGGGATCGCCCGGTAGTCCAGGCCGAATTCCTCCAGCGCGATGGAGACCTTGCGCCCGTTGGGGGTGGTCCAGGTGTAGAGGTCGATCAAGAGATGCTCCGCGATGTGGTGACGTGATTTGCGTCGATGGTGGTCATGGTACTATGTTTGTATGTGTTCCGTTTCAAGTGTTGTCTGCAAGCAGACATAATTTTTCAATCGTATTTATGAAAGCCAACAATTTTTGCGTTTTATCCTGTGTATGATGTCGATGAAATTTTTCATGTTCCTTATTTAATCAATAAATACAATGAGTTTTATTGAAAAACCAAAACCTGGCACGACTACTGCATTATCTCTGGTACAGCACTTTCGCTGATCACTGAAGAAGACTTAGGAGAGATACCATGAGCGCAATCACCCTGAACGACCTGGACCTGAGCCAAGACCTCGACCGTCAAGCCATGGCCAGACTGAGCGGCGGCTATACCTTCACCGGCAGCAGCACCAGCA
>CAYMHN010000346.1:0-4495 GCA_964390235.1 uncultured Candidatus Competibacteraceae bacterium | reverse complement strand
TGCATCACCTCGCGCGGATTGGTGCGCGCCGCGATGGCGGAGATGGTCGCCAACTCCTCCACCGGGCGCGAACCGATGAAGGTGCCCTTGCCGACATGGCGCCACAACTCGCCGTTGCGCTCCAGCACGGCCAGCGCCTTGCGCAGCTCGCCGCGCGTCACGCCCAGCAGATCGCATAGCTCACGCTCGGGTGGCAGGCGGGTGTTGGCCGGCAGGTCGCGCTGGGCCAGATAGGCCCGCAGCTGGGTCAACGCCCCTTGCATCTCGTCCATTACCGGATCCCATGGTCGGTTTGCAAAACCAATTTGAACATATTACATTACCAATCCAGAATTGGTTAAGCACCAACCCATCCACTCGCGAAGGAGGTTACCCCGGTATGGCGGCACCGATGAACCATCGTGAGCATACCGCCGAGAATCTGATCGCGGCCCTGCTGTTCATGGGCATCGGTATCGCGGCCCTGATCATCGCCAGCGATTATCCCGTGGGCACCCTGCGCCGGATGGGTCCGGGTCTCTACCCCATGATCATTGGCGGCCTGCTGATCGCCGTCGGGACGGGCCTGGCCATCCAAACCCTGGTCACCGGCCGATTCGAGTGGCGGCTTCCCGAGTGGCCGGGCTGGCGGACGCTACGCGCGGTGTTCTTCGTCTTGCTAGCCTTGCTGGTTTTCGCGCTGCTGATCCGACCGGCCGGTCTGTTCATCGCCACCTCCGTGCTGGTGTTCACCGCCACCCGCGCCGAACCCGGCTACAACCTCGTCAGCGCCCTCGTTCTGTCGCTGAGCCTGGCCGGACTCTGCGCGGGCATCTTTGTTTACGGCATCGGCCTGCCGTTTCGCGTCTGGCCCTGAGCCATGGACCGCTAGCGATGGACTTTCTCGGCAATATGGCGCTGGGCTTCGATGTTGCCCTGGGTACCTCGGCCCTGCTGTACTGCCTGCTCGGGGTCACCCTGGGCACTTTCATCGGCGTGCTACCCGGCATCGGGCCGCTGGCCGCCATCGGGGTGCTGCTGCCGATCACCTTTCACGTGCCGCCCACCGAAGCCATCATCATGCTGGCCGGGATCTATTACGGTTCGATGTACGGCGGTTCGACGGTGGCGATTCTGCTCAACCTGCCGGGCACCGCCGCGTCGGCCATCGTCGCCCTGGACGGCCATGCCATGGCCAAGCAGGGTCGCGCCGGTCCGGCGCTGGTTATCACCACGCTGTCGTCGTTCTTCGGTGGCTGCGTGGCGATCCTGGTCATCTCGGCCTTTGCGCCACCGCTGGCCGCTTTCGCCCTGCGCTTCGGCTCCCCGGAGTACTTTTCCCTGATGATCATGGGCCTGCTGGCGGCGGCGATTCTGGTCCATGGTCCCCTGCTCAAGGGTCTGGGCATGGTGCTGCTGGGCTTGCTGCTGGGCGTGATCGGCCAGGACAAGATCTCCGGATTCCCGCGCTATACCTTCGGCACCCTGGAACTGTACGACGGCCTGAGCTTCGTGGTGGTCGTCATCGGCCTGTTCGGGCTGGCCGAGGTGATCCACAATCTGTCGCTGGGAGATCGGCGCCGGGCCTACACCTCGCGGGTGCCGTGGCGCGATCTGATCCCCTCGCGCAAGGATCTTGGGGAAGCGTTTCTGCCAACCGTGCGCGGAACGGGACTGGGCTCGGTGCTGGGCGTGCTGCCGGGCGCCGGGCCGGCGATCAGTTCCTTCGCCGCCTATGCGATCGAGAAGCGCATCTCCAAACATCCGGAAAAATTCGGCAAGGGAGCCATCGAGGGGATATCCGCGCCGGAAGGCGCGAACAATGCCGCCGCGCAGACTTCCTTCATTCCGACCCTGACCCTGGGCGTGCCCGGCGATGCCACCATGGCGCTGATGCTGGGCGCGCTGATGATCCACGGTCTGGTGCCGGGGCCGCAGATCATGCAGAACAACCCGGAATTCTTCTGGGGTCTGATCGCCAGTTTCTGGATCGGCAATCTGCTGCTGCTGATCCTCAATCTGCCGGTCATCGGCCTGTGGATCCGGTTGCTGGCGATTCCCTACCGGATCCTGTTTCCGGCCGTGCTGGCCTTCATCGCGATCGGCATCTACAGCCTGCATCGCGAGCCTTTCGACCTCTATCTGGTCATGGGCTGCGGCCTGGCCGGTTATCTGTTCATCAAGCTGCACTGTCAGGCCGCGCCGCTGCTGCTGGGCCTGATTCTCAGCCCGATGGTGGAAGAGAACCTGCGGCGCTCGATGCTGCTGTCCCGCGGTGATCCGATGATTTTCCTGTCGCGGCCGATCAGCCTGTTTTTCCTGTCCCTGACCGCCGCCGTGCTGCTCTTGGTATTGCTGTCGGCGCTGCACGGGGACAAGAACCGGGCGTCCGCCACTCGGCGCCCGAACCCCACTCACGGCCGGTCGAAACCGGACGGGCCGCATGAGTAACTCCCATCCCACAGGAGGAAAAACCATGAAACGCGATCGCTTTACCAGCCGCTTTGGTTCAATTGCCGCCACGGCGGCGCTGCTACTGGCCTTCACCCCGGCCGCCTGGGCCGATTATCCGGAACGCGAGATCATCATGATCGTGCCGTTCGGCGCCGGCGGTTCCACCGATATCGTCGGCCGGATCGCCGCCCAGGCCATGTCCGAACGTCTCGGCGTGCCCATCGTCGTCGACAATCGCGGCGGCGCCGGTGGTACTGTCGGTACCCAGGCGGCGGCCGGCATGGACCCCGACGGCTACACCATCACGGTGACCACCACCAGCACCCATGTGGTCGGGCCGCTGACCAACACCTCGGTGACCTACGATCCGGTGAACGATTTCGCCCAGATCGGCATGATCGCCGAAACCCCTTATGTCATGGTCATCAATCCCAGCCTCGGGGCGGCTTCGGTCGAGGACGTGATCAACATCGCCCGCGAGCGGGCCGGCGAACTGAACTTCGGCTCGGCCGGTCAGGGTTCGACCACCCATCTGGCCGGTCTGATGTTTCTCAGCGCCACCGGCCTGGAAATGGAACATATCCCCTATGGCAGCAACGCCGAGGCCACCACGGCCTTGATGGGCAATGAAATCGACGTGCTGTTCGGCTCCATGCCCGCCGTGCTCGCCCAGATCCGGGCCGAAACCATCATTCCGCTGGCCGTGGGCACGGTCAACCGCTCGCCGGAGCTGCCCGACATCCCGACCATGCAGGAAGCCGGGGTCGAGGGCTACCGCGCCTCTCTGTGGCTGGGCCTGTCGGCTCCGGCCAACACCCCGCCCGAAATCATCGCCAGGCTCAGTGAAGTGCTGAACGACGCCATCGCCGATCCGGACGTTGCCGCCCAACTGGCCAATAGTGGGGCCGACGCAGCTAGCATGAGCCCCGAGGAGTTCGCCGCGCTGATCGGGTCCGAACTGGAGGTCTACGGTCGTATCGTCGCCGCCATCAGCGCTGATTGAATACACGAAGACCCCCTCTGTATCTCCCCCTTGCCAAGGGGGAGACTGGAGGTAAGACACCACCCAACCATGGAGCACACCGATGTCCGACGCATATGTCTTCGCCCCCGCACCCATCGTCAGCGTGCCGATCCGCGGCTCCGGGCAGCGCTTTCCCGTGCATCGCATCTATTGCGTGGGGCGCAATTACGCCGCCCATGCCATCGAGATGGGGCATGATCCCGATCGCGAGGATCCATTCTTCTTCCAGAAGAACCCCGACAATCTGGTACTGGATGGTGGCGACTTCCCCTACCCGGCCAAGACTTCCGATGTGCATCACGAGATCGAGATGGTGGTGGCCCTGGGCAAGGGCGGACGCGACATTCCGCAACACAGTGCCCTGGACTGCGTCTGGGGTTACGGCGTCGGCCTGGACATGACCCGCCGCGACCTGCAAGGCCAATGCAAGAAGCTGGGCCGACCCTGGGAGATCGGCAAGGCTTTCGAGCATTCCGCGCCCTGCTCCGCTCTGGTCCCGGCCAGCGAGATCGGTCATCCCGACAATGGCGCGGTCTGGTTGAAGGTCAACGGCGAGCTGCGCCAGCAGGGCGATCTGAATCAGCTGATCTGGAAGGTACCGGAGATGATCGCTTACCTGTCCGGTCTGTTCGAGCTGGTCCCCGGCGATCTCATCATGACCGGCACCCCCTCGGGTGTCGGTCCGGTACAGCGCGGCGACCAGTTGCACGGCTGCGTGGAAGGCGTGGGCGAGCTGCGCTGCAAGGTGGTTTGACCTCCTGCCGGATTCTCAGGCCGCGAACTGCAAGCGGGCCAGGTGGGCGTACAGACCGTCGGTTCTGACCAAGGCCGCATGGGTGCCGGTCTCGACGATGCGACCGGCGTCCATCACCACGATGCGATCCGCCCGCTGCACGGTGGCGAGGCGATGGGCGATGACCAGAGTCGTGCGGTTTTCCATCAGCCGCTCCAGGGCGGCCTGGACCATGCGCTCGCTTTCCGCGTCCAGCGCCGAGGTGGCCTCGTCGAGCAGCAGAATCGGCCGATCGGCCAGTATCG
>CAYMHN010000345.1:0-4510 GCA_964390235.1 uncultured Candidatus Competibacteraceae bacterium | reverse complement strand
CTGGTTGATGGCATTGAGCACCTGTGGCCGGTTGAGGGTGAGAATGCCGATGCGGTCGCGGATCTCACAATTGATGGTTTCGAACGCCATCGCCTCCTCGTCATTGCGGGTCATGGTGGAGTCCATTTGTCACTCGCGCTTATCTGGTCGGTCGCTTGCGCGTGCTGCCGGGGAACGACAAGGGCATCCGCGACGTAGACGCCGCCGGGCCCGGCGATGATCGGGTTAACATCGACTTCGGCCAGCTCACTCGCGAGATCGGCGGCCAGCACCGAGAACCGCGACAGGGCATCGGCCAGGCAAACGATGTCTGCCGGCGGCGTGCCGCGCAGGCCGTCGAGAAGCGGCCGTATCCTGAGGCCGTCGATCAGCCGCCGGGCTGTCGCCGGCCCGAAGGGCGCGAGCCCATGGCGAACGTCGTTGATGAGTTCGATCAAGACGCCCCCTGCGGCAACCATGACCAGCGGGCCGAATTGAGGGTCCACCTTGAGGCCGAACGCCAGTTCGACCCCCGCTGGAGCCATGTTTGCGACCAGCACGTGAGGGCCGAGTCGGGCCGCAAGATCGTCATAGGCTTCGGCCACTGTAGCTTCGTCGGCAAGGTCCAGCTTGACGCCCGCTTGCTCTGTCTTGTGCAGGAGTCCTGGCATGGCGGTCTTGAGAACGACTGGCAGGCCGATGGCGCGTGCCGCCTCCAGCGCGGCTTTCCGGCTGTCGGCCAGCCGCGCCTGGACGGTCGCCAGTCCGTAGTCGGACAGAAGTTCAAGGCTGTCGATTTCCGCCAGCGGCGCGGAGTTGTGCAATCGCTTGCGCCAGTCGTGCCGGGGGCGCACCTCAGGCGGCGAATCGGCTGACCGCAGCAGGAAATCGCGATAGCTCATCATGTGTCGCACCGCCTTCAGCGCCGGCACGGTCCCGTCGAGCACCGGAATGCCTTCGTCGGTGAGTGCAAGTGAGATTTCCGGATGGCGCACCTGGGAATAGTTCGTCGCATAGGCGACCGGCTTTGCTGTGCGGGCGAAGGCCTGCCGCGCCGCCTCGGCAAAGCCCGAATGCACGTAATAGCCATCGCGAATGTCGTTGCAAAAGACGCCGAGTGCGGAATCGGGGTCCTCAAGCATGGTGGAGAAGCAGTCGGCGAAAATACCGACAAAGTCGTGCCCGGTGCCCCACGCATCGAGCGGATTGACCGGCTCCAACCCGTATTCCAGCCGCTCCGACAGGCGGGCGATCGTGGCAGGTGCAAGCTTGGCAAACGGCACGCCGAGATCGGCAGCGAGGTCGATCACCAGCTCGCGTTCACCGCCTGAGTCCTGGATCACCGCAAGACCGCCCGGCGCGGCCCGGCGCGGCTGAGCCATGAGCAGGAGAGTGGACGCCAGTTCGTCGATGGTATTCACCTCCATGACGCCATACTTGTCGAACAACGCACGATAGCTCGCGTGATCCCCCGCGATGGCCCCCGAATGGCTGAGCGCCATGGCGGCGCTTGATTCGGTGCGCGCAACCTTCAAAGCGACGACCGGAATCTGGCGGTTCGCCGCCTTTTCGAGGGCCGCGATGAAGGCGGCAGGATCGCGCACGGTCTCGATGAACAGGCCAATGACCCGAGTCTCCGGCTGCGCGACGGCATAATCGAGGTAGTCCGCGACGGTGGTTGCAAGTTCCTGACCTGCCGAGACCGCAAGGTTGAACTGGAACCGCGGGTCATTATGGGCAAGCGCGCCGTAGGCAGAGCCAGCGTGACTGATAAACGTGATGCCGCCAGGTCGCCGCTGGCGTGGATTGTGAAAGGCGCCGATCCACACCCCCGCGGCATCGTTATAAAAGCCCATGCAGTTACCGCCGCAGATCGGCATTTTTGCCTCGCGCGCCAGTGCGGCGAGCCGCTCGGTTAATGGCGGCTCGGCGTCATTTCCAAGATAGCAGCTGGCAAAGACGACCGCGGCGCGGGCCCGTGCCGCGACGGCCTCCTTCAGCGTGGCCTCGAGCCGGGTATTGGCGACCGACAGGACCGCCAGATCGATGGGACTTGTCAAAGCGGTCAGCGACGGCCAGCAGCGGCGCCCTTCGATCTCGGAATATTTCGGGTTCACGAGGAACACCTCGCCACCATAGCCCCCTGTTTCGAGCAGGCTCAGCATGGCATTGCCTGGCGTGTCGGGTTTCGGGCTGGCGCCGACAAGGGCGACCGAGCGCGGCGCAAGAAGCGGGTCGAGACGATGTCGCACTGCGAGATCCACAGGCTCACAAGATATGGCAAAGGCAGTATGACAGGAGCCGGGCAAGAGCCCGGCTCCAGCGCTAGGTCTGGTCATGGGGCTGGAGGACTTGCGAACAGCCTCAGGCGAGCTGGAATTTCTGCCACTCCTCTTCCCACTCGGTCCAGTATTTGGCAACCTCCTCGTCATTGAAGATGACCGCATCCTTGATGTTATCGGGATGGGTGACGATGCTCGCGGCCTGCTCCGGAGTTGCCTTGGCGGCGGCTGATTCGAGCACCGGGCCGTAGGTGCCGATGGGCAGCAGCCGCTCCTGCGCCTCTTGGCTCAAGCTGTAGCTGGTGAGCTCCATGACCTGCTCGCGATAGGGAGTGCCTTTCGGCACCACAAACGCATTGCCCCAGGCGATGGCATCCTTGAAGGTCATGTCGACCGGGCTGCCTTCTCTCCTGGCATCGAAGATGCGACCGCTCCAGGCAAGAGCCAAGGCAACCTCGCCGGTCGACAGGAGCTGCGGCGGCTGGGCGCCGGTCGTCCACCACACGGTCACGTGCGGCTTGATCTCGGCAAGCTTCTCGAAAGCAAGCTTCATCTTGTCGGCGGTGGCCGGGTAGATCTCGTCCCTGGCAACGCCGGCCGCTCTGAGCGCTGCCTCGTAATTGTAATAGAGCCGATTGTAGAGGCTGCGGGGGCCGGGGAAGTCGGCGACGTTCCAAAAGTCGGCCCATGATTGTGGCTGCTTTCCTTCGGGGAAGCTGTCGGTGTTGAAGGCGATGACCGAGGCGCCGGTGCTGGTGTAGACGCCGTATTCAGTCTTCCAGGCGTCCGCCAGATGATCCACCTTGACGATCGAATAGTCGATCGGCTCCAGCACCCCTGCATCGCGTCCCTGATAAATGAACTGGCCGCCGACAGTGACCAGATCCCATTCGACGGCATTGGCTTCCACCATGGCCATGATCTTGGCGTAACTGGTCGGCGAGACATTGGCAATCTCGATTCCCGTTGCCTCGGCGAACGGATCCATGAACGCCATCTTCTCGGTCTCCGACAGCGAGCCGCCCCACGAACAGAAGGTGAGCGGGCGGCCCTGACCGGACGCGGGCCGCACCAGGCCCTTGGGCAGGATGTGGGCGGCACCCAGTGCGGCGCCGGTAGTTAACATGGTGCGACGTGAAATCATGACATTCCTCCTGTTCTTCAGTTATCGCCGTCCCGGTTGAGGAGGCGGACAAATTGAGGGTCCCACTTGACCCGGAGCGGCACCCCCTCCGACAGGGCAGGGGTGTTCATGCGGCGCATCCAGACCTGCTGGCCGGTCTCGAGCCTGATCCGGGTGGCCGTCAATTCGCCAAGATAAACGACCTCTTCGACGGACCCGTCAAGCCCCGGCTCATCAGCTGCTGCCGGCGCAAATGCCTCAGGCCTGACCAGCGCGAGCGCCGGGCCGGGCCGGGGCATGTAGTCGTGGCTGGGAACCGACCATCGCGCTTTGACACCGTCGACTGCGATGCTCGCCATGCCGTCGCTCGCCCCCAGGAGGTGGATCGAAAGGAGGTTCGACTCGCCGAGAAAGTTGGCGACGAATGCGTTGCGCGGCGCGGCATAGAGTTCCTGCGGGGTCCCGATCTGCTCCAGTCGGCCGTTGCTCATGATCGCCACCCGGTCCGACATGACCAGCGCCTCCTCCTGGTCATGGGTAACGTAGATGGTGGTGCGGCGGGTCTCGACATGCAGCCGGCGGATTTCGAGCTGAACATGCTTGCGCAGCTGCCGGTCAAGGGCGCCGAGCGGTTCATCCATGAGCAGGAGATCGGGCTCGATGACCATGGCGCGGGCCAGTGCCACCCGCTGCTGCTGGCCGCCTGACAACTCGTGAACGGCACGCTGCTCGAAGCCTTGTAGCTGGACCATTTTCATAACCGACGCAACCTTCCGGGTAATCTCGTCCGATGGCAGCTTTCGAACCCTGAGCCCATAGGCAACGTTCTCGAACACGTTGAGATGAGGAAACAGCGCATAGTTCTGGAACACCATGCCGATATTGCGGTGCCGCGGCGGCACCCTGGTGACGTCACGCCCGCCGATCAGAACCCGTCCAGCGCTGGGGTCGAGGTAGCCCGACGCGATGTTGAGCAGCGTCGTCTTGCCGGAACCGCTGGGCCCGAGCAGGGTCAGGAACTCGCCGGGACGAACCTCGAGTTCCATGGTCTGAAGCGCTTGCACGGCGCCGAATCGCTTCTCGACCGCGTCAAAGACCACCCGTACCCCCTGGGCGGTGCCGATCA
>CAYMHN010000344.1:0-4514 GCA_964390235.1 uncultured Candidatus Competibacteraceae bacterium | reverse complement strand
GCCGAACCAGGTCCCGGACGGTCCGCCCGGCCCGCCGGAGCGGCGCGGGAACAGGATGGCGGTGCCGCGTGCCCGACCCATGGGGATCGACCCGACCGGGCTGTTGCGGAACAGCTCGTCGAGTTCCTCCCCGGACATCGAACGCAAATCCTTCGCCTTCAGCGTCATGACAGCTTCTCGGAGTGAAAAAAGGCTTCCGCCTCCGGGAAAGACACCGGGAGCGGGTCCGTGGACAATCGGCTGGCACGCACCGTCATCCTGATCTCGCCGAGCTGGCGCGCGAGCGCTGCCTTGATCACGAACAGGATCAGGGTTCGGCCGGGACAGCGACGAGGGCCGCGCAGGAACAGACAGGATGCCTCGGCGACGGCGTCGGGAGTGTCGCTCAGCCAGCGCTCCGGCCGGAAGTCGTCGATCGAGTCGCCCAGGGCGAGGTCACGGTGCAGGAGCGGGAACCAGTGGATGATCTCGGTCTGATCGTCGACGCTGCGGTGGAACGTCCCGGTGGCGGGCGGAAACAAGCGACCGACTTCCAGCAAACAGGCCTCGGTATAACACAGCTTGCCCACGGTAACAGCCTGCTCCGGGTCTCCGGCCGCGGCCAGCTCGTCCAGAATCCTCTGGTGGACGTCCGCGCGGGAGGTGATCAGGGCCAGGGTGCGGGTCAGCAGCTCGGTTCCCGAGCTGGTGAAGGTGAACATCCAGTGCGGGATCTGCTGGATGAACTCTTCCTCGTCGGCCGGTGGGTCGCTACGCCGCGCCAGCTCGAGGATATTGACGGTCTTGGCCACTTCGGGCCGCCGCAGGCGGCTGCGCAGAAACTCGTACAGGCGTTCCCTGACGGCCCGGTAGCGGAACCCCAGCAGCCTGCGACGCAGCGGGCTCTGCACGACCCTCAACAGCGTGTGGACTTCTCCGGGCAGCGTCTCCGGGGCATCACCTGGAATTATAGCCGACATGGCTCGTCCCATCGCGGTCCGCACCTCCTCGCGCGAGTGCACGGGTTGCGCGAAAGCGGCGCGGGTTCGTTCCAGGAAATGCTGGGCCAGGGGATGCCGCTCGTCGAAGTCGAGTACCCGTTCGTGGAAATCTCGCAGCCGCGCCCAGTCCTCTCCATGGGCGATGGTCAGCGCTCGGGGCGCCAGGAACGACATGGCTTCACGCTTGAATCGTCCGGGTGGGCAGGCGCCGCCGACAGGCGAAGCATCCAGGATTCGCCGCGAGAGTTCACCGCTGCGCACCAGCTGGAAGCGCCGGCCCAGTACCCGGATGTGAATGGCGCCGTCCCGGGCGGGAAGCGAACCAGCCCAGCGGCACAGAACCCGACCAAGGTCGGCGCCTGAGCGCCGCCGGATACGCTCGACCAGCAGGGCCGAGGCCAGGCGGAGGAGATCGGGCGCTCCGGCGCCCTGCTCCCGGTTCACGGCTGCGGCCGAAAAGCCGGGTCGGTCTCCGCTCCGGGGCGAGGTCGCCACTCGAGGGAATAGTAACGCCCCCGGTCCCGGGCCCAGGGATCGAACACGTTCACGACAGCCCGCAGTTCATCCGCCAGTTCCGGCATGGTGCGCAGCAGCACGCGCTTCATCGGCGACACTTCCTGCTCATGCCCGTTCGGTCGACCCGCTTCCATGATTCTGCCGTCGGGTCCGTTATCATTGACCCAGGCGACGCCGTAGTGAGTGTAGAACTCCGGCCGGAAGCTGGACGTGAAGAAGCGGTCGCTGAACAGCCGCCGCGAGGCGTTGAGGATGAACACGGTGAACTGCGTTTCCGAGATCGCAAAGCCGTGCGGTCGGGTCGATTCGGCGAGCCAGCCGACCACCGTGTCCACATCCTCGACATTGTCCACCAGGGTTCCGTCGGGGTGGCCGAGACAGTCGGTGACCAGCCGCCCGTTCAGGTTCTGCACGGCGGTGATGATCTTCGAGTCGTCACAGCGGTGCTGGCCGTAGATCTCGCGCAATTTCACCGCCAGCTGCTCCTGGCGCCGGCGCTCCGGCGAATCGGCGGGCAGGCGCCGGTCGATGAAATCGTCGAAACTGGTGAGGCTTTGCAGACCGTACTGGCGGCGGAACTCGTTGAATCGGGGCACGCCGCGCTCCCGGTCCCGGAGGATGTCCAGAGCCGGGACATCCAGCATCCGCGTCTCGCTGTCCAGCCGCGGCATGGGCAGGTTCTGCAGAAACCGCGGATGGTTTTGCAGGGTAAGCGCCCCCAGCCGCTGCCGGCCCAGGGTCACCGCCCAGTTCGCCAGTCCGCCATCCTGCATGGCAGGCGTCGCCGCGCCTCGGAAGGTGGACACGACGGGAACCTGCTCGCGGATCGGGTTGGGGTCGTCCCACTGGCGGTATTCCAGCAGATCCGGTACCAGTGGGTGCAGGCGGTAGACCGTCACGAATTCCTCGGGGAAGTTGAACGGGGAACCGAAGTGGTTGATGCCGCCGTTCACATGGTCGGGGTTGCGCAGATCCCAGATGTCCTCGCCCAGATCGTGCACTTTCAGCAACCCGGGACTGTCGGCATAGCGGCGGCTGCCCAGACCGAAAATCCCCGAACCCGAGGCGAATACCGACCACCAGGTGGTCTGATCGACTTCCCGAATCGAGGCACCCAGTCTATCCATCACGACTTTTTCCAGCGCCTGAGACAACCGGTCCTTGTCGCGGAACAGGCCGCTCCAGTTGGCGTTCATGGCGTGATTCAGGACTTCATCGTAGAGCAGCTGCGTGGTCCACTCGATGGTGTGGATCTTGGCGATCTCGGCGGCCACGACCAGCCGGGCGACCTCGAACAGTTCGTCCGACGGCACGTCGCGATAGCGAATGATGCGGTCCGGCTCGACCGGATTGCGCAAACCGGAATCGGCGTCCGGGTTGCTTGCGGCGTGGCGGCGGAATTCCTCGACGAAGATGTTGTGCTCGCGGGCGAAAACGTTATGCAGAAAGCTGAGCCCCACCGACCAGTTGTCGGGAAAGGCCGTGGCTTCCTGGCCCTGCCAGGCGGGGTGGATCGGGTCGGCGTCATCGAACACCGGCAGATAGCCTTGCCGCTCGCCATGGTCTGCGGTGTCGCCACGCTGCACCATCAGCAGCCTGGCGGGGTCATCGGGATCGCGCTTGACCCGTTGCCGGGAGACATCGCTGTAGCCGTAGATCTGCGAGGCATCCCACCAGGCGGTGTTGGTGTTGCGCGTCGTGCGGTGCGCACGGGCCAGCTGTTCCCGCCCGTTCACGCGGAATACCGGAGCCGGTTCGATCTCGTGGTAGAGCGAGCGGTCGATGCGATCGCCCGGCCGGCAACCCAGCGCGGCGACCTCGGCGTCGGTCAAGGGCCGTTCGACGCCATCGTCCAGCCGGCTCCCACAGCCGACCTCCATGAACTCGGGACTGTTCTGTCCTTCGTCCAGGTGTGAGAACCAGTCGTGGGTCATGAACTGGATCCAGAACGCGGCGATCACGTTGAAGAATGGCGCCTTGATGTAGTCGCACTCGGCCCGGGCATCGGTGGATCCGAGTCCATCATTGCAGCGCTCGGGATTGGACTGTTCCCGCGTGAACAGTTCACGGCTGATCACCTGCGGGTCCGGGCGCAGCAGATCCAGCCGGTCGCCGTGACGGTTGCGAACCAGTTCGGTCGCGCCCAGCCTCGGGAAGGTCTCCTCGAACTGGACGTTGCGCGCGAATACCGTATTGGTGGACCCCATCAGCGGGTTGCGGATGTCGTTGCAGATCCCGGTGAGCGTGCGCTGGCGGATCAGTTCGCCGCTGCACAGCTGTTCTCCCTCGCCTCCCACATCCCGGTACCGGGGATGGTCGGGCGGCAGTCGCATCGCCGGCCATTGCCGAACCGCCCGCCCGGGCACGGCACTACGCCCGGGCACGTAATCGGGGTAGGTGTAGTTGTCGAACAGATTGAACTTGATTAGTTCGATGCGCTGATATTCGAGATCCAGCAACGCGCCGTCGAGACCGCGTTGATTGCGCGACAGGCGGTCGAAACGGTCGAGAGGGAGCAGCCTGAAATCCGAGAGCGAGGTTTCGTCGGCGGTCCCCCAGTAATGAGTCCAGTCCACCCAGGGGGTATCGCGGTGAGCCAGTACCTTGGAACCGCCGCGACAGCGGGCGGTGAATTCCTGGACCTTGCCCAGGAACCGATCCGAGGGCTCCTCGGCCACCGGTCGAAGCCCGGCCCGCCCGAGCTGGTAACAGGCCGCGAGGGATAGGGCTTCCTCGCGCAAATCCGGCCAACTGGCAAACAACAACACCGGGGTCGCCACGACCACACCGATCCCGACCACTATCTTACGACGGAGAGACCATTTCATCGCGGTACCTGACGCCTCCATGCAGGCTGATGAAGAAGAAGACCGAGTTTGCAACAAATTTTTACATATCGCCAAGTCTAGTAGCAGGTAATAGCAGCGTCAACGAGGGTTGCTAGAAAAATATTTATGTTGCAATGCAGCATTCGCTTTGTTATGCTGCACCGCAACATGATTCATCCCCAAGCACACC